>JBDTEI010000481.1:0-9424 GCA_039922675.1 Microcoleus sp. | reverse complement strand
ACAGCAAAAATTCTTGCAGATAAGGATCTTGAGCAACTAATACATCAATCTGCTGCTTCATCAACTGCACCAGCGAATCTGCACTGCGCAACATCGCAGTTGTTAACAAGAAAACTTCGCGCCAGTGTGGGTCAGTTATGTGACTGACCAACCCGGAAAGCGCTTGCTCTAATCCTCCCAGATTGTGACTAGCAACAATTTTTCGAGCCGTGAAATATTCTTGAAATGCTAGATAGGAAAAGGAAAAAATTCCTCGCGCTCGTTCTGTAAGCAACCCATGTTGAGCCTCGATTGATTTAAGTATGGCTTCGCTTTCGAGTTGGAGTTCCTCTGGTTCCAACAATGTCGCACCTGGCAAATTCCGCAAATAATCCCCAATGTATTGTTCAATGATGCGTTGCTCAAAAAAATACTGTCCGTCTTCAAAGGTGACTGCCGCCAACTGACTCAGCAGCCTGAGTTTTTGGGGTAATAAAAACCCTCGGTACACGTCATCGCGTTCGACTCCTTTAGCTTCATCCCATTTCCCCAGCAGCAAATCCAGTCCTTGCTTGTAAAACTCCGTCCGTTTAGTCGGAAATTTGTCTTGACCGTGAAACACCCAGCAAGCAAGATGTAGAAACAGGGGTGTGACTACCAGTTGGCGAAACTGCCAGTTTTCCGGCAAGTCCAATTTGCGCATAAACTGCATAGACTCTACCTCCCCCGATTCAGGGTTGGTTTTGGCAAATTCCACAAACCACTTTTGCGCGAAGGTGGTGATTTGAGCCTCGGTAAAGGGGGCAATTTCCACATCGGTAAAGCCTTGCAGTTGCAGTTTTTGGGCGGCGGTGCGGCAGGTGGCGACAAACTGATTTTTGTGATATTTTTCTGAGAATTTGCGCATCTCTTTCAGAACTGCTGTAATGTCCTGGTTGAGCACTTCATCCATGCCGTCTAGCAACAGCAAAACTTTACCGGCTTTGAGTAAAGTTTCTATTACAGACGGATGGGGAATACCTGAGGTGAGAAATGCCTGATGAATGTAATTTAGAAAGCTAAATTTGCCATCATCTCTGGACTCTTCGGCAAAATCTCTCAAGGCGATGAAAACTGGTACTTGATGGGCGGCAAATTTGCCCCGATTGCACAGAATGGCAAGATGTTTCAAAAAGGTGGTTTTGCCGACTCCTGGTTTACCTAATACCCTGAGTTTGGAGTAGGTTTCGACGGCTTGCATTCCTGGTATTTGTTTTTGGTCAACTGCGCCTAAGCCGACGCGATCGAATTCGGCGGGCCCTAAGTTTTGCAAGTCGGCAATTTCAAACCACTGTTGGCTGGCTATTTCTTCTAAAATGTTGACATCGACGTAGATGTCATCAATGCTGACTGGACGGCTGATGTCGAGTAATTGCAAGATGCCGCATTGGTTTTGAATTGTGTCGCGATATTGCGATCGCACAACTTGCACTAAACTGTCAATATTCCCAGAGGCAGTCTCGGCTTTATCTACGGGTTCGGGAAATTCCGCAGACGGATGGTCGGCAATTTCTCGCCAATCTAAATCAAGTGTGGTACAAATGGCTAAAAAAGTCTGGCGATCGACCGATTTGCCTGTGAAAAATCGCCCAATTGGCTGACGAGTCTTTAAGTTGACTTCTCCGGCTAGATTGTCCTGAGTCCAACCCTTGATGGCAAACACTCCTTTCGCCTGTTGAATTCCAGAAGCGGATGCTTGGAGCGATCGTTTTACCATAAAATAACAACCTCATGTTAAGACTAAAAATTCAAAATTTTTTTAAGATCGAGCATTTTTATAATAATTTGTTAGTCCCAGCATATAAGGTGCGCAGTGCGCACCCTACATTAGAGTTAGAACGCCAGTCTTAAAACTGTTAGTTTTTTGACTTGAGCAACGGTTCAATCTGCCGTCTTTGATACTGCAATTCGTCTGCTAAAGGTTGGTAGATTTCTCGATCACCCGATTCATTGCAATAATCCCACAAACCATTGTAACAGTGCCTGTCGTTGTCCCAACCCGGATGGTTGACGATCGGATACAAGCAGACTCCCTCGATCGGAACTCCTGCTTTCAGCGCCGCCGCTACCTCAGTGCACACATAATTAAACCAGACTGGTCTAAAATCGTCTTCAGTGCCTGTTTCTGCGACGAATAAGGGGCGGCCGTAGCGATCGAACACTTCTTGCAGCATCTCACTAAAATGGCGATACAGCCGATCGGTGTATTTCATCGGATCTTGATGGTGAATCCACTGATTGCGATCGTAATAATTCACCCTACCATCCCTGCTGGGAGCCTAAGTCTTGACTGCCAAGTTTAGCTAGCAACGCTGTGTAGCCCTCCTAAAGGCTCAGTTAGGTCACTTGTGAGAGGAGGTTCTTCCGGATGTGGCAAACACTGAAATATTTGTTCTAATCCCGTGAGTTCAAATAGTATTCTAACTTGTTCGCTCATGGCAGATATCAAAAGTATACATCCGCTGTCTCTAACTAATTTGACGATCGCCACTACAGCCATTAAGTCCGAATTTTTCAGGAAATTGATATTTGAGAAATCGAGCATCAGAATTTTGCCGCCGCTGTCAATTAGGCGCTCTATTTCTTTCTGAAACTTAGGAAATTGAGAATTTTCCAAAACCTGATGAGACAAAAGAATTTTTACAATCACGCTCATTTTTACCTCAACGCTTGTTTGAATTGTTAAAGAACGTTGGATTAAAACCGAGTATAGTGCACACTGCGCACCATACATTTTTGCCCGTACCAACTCCTAGCTTGCAGCTAGTTACTAGCCGATTTGGCGTTACCGTTGACAGCAGCGACTTCAAGAGAAGTTGCGGCTGGCTTCTCAACTTGATGCGACGAGATCGAATTAGAAGCAGAAGCGTTAAGATTTCCCACCAATTCAATCACCGGCTTGGCCGTAATTCGCGTGTAAGTTGTCAAAGCTTGAGCAACAACTTGATCCATGTTGTAATACCTGTAAGTCGCCAGCCTTCCCACAAAAGCAACTCCCGGAGTCGCATCAGCCAAAGCCTTATATTTCTTGTAAATTTCTGCATTTTCCGGACGCGGAACCGGGTAGTAAGGGTCTCCCTCAGCTTGGGGATATTCGTAGACAATGCTCGTTTTTAGATGTTCTTGTCCGGTGAGGTATTTAAACTCCGTACAGCGAGTATATAAATGCTCGTTAGGGTAATTTACCACCGCTGCTGCTTGATGTACGGGTACGTTTAGCGTTTCGTGCTTAAATTCCAAGGAACGGTAAGGTAGTTTTCCGTAGCAATAATTGAAATAGGAATCGACCGGCCCGGTATAAATCATTTCGCCGTAAGGAATAAAACCTTCAATCTCGCGGTAGTCAGTATTCAGCATCACCTTGATATTTGGGTGAGCGAGCATCTTTTCAAACATCCGAGTGTAGCCGTGCAGAGGCATTGCTTGATAGGTATCCGTAAAATAGCGATCGTCCCGGTTAGTGCGAGTGGGCACGCACGCAATCACTGATTTGTCAAGTTCCGACGGGTCCATTCCCCACTGTTTACGGGTGTAGTTGCGGAAGAATTTCTCGTAAAGTTCGCGGCCGACTTTGCTAACAACGACATCTTCGGAAGTGCGAATACAATCCTTTGATTCGGCTACTTTCTCGAAGAAATCTTCTACTTCAAATGATGTGAGATTCAGTCCGTAAAGTTGGTTGACGGTGTTGAGATTGATAGGAATTGGCAACAGTTGACCGTCAACGCTGGCAAGGACACGGTGTTCGTAGGGCCGCCACTCGGTGAACTGCGAAAGGTACTCGAAAACAGGGCGCGAATTAGTATGAAAAATGTGGGGGCCGTATTTGTGAACGAGGATGCCGTGGTTGTCGTAGTGGTCGTATGCGTTGCCGCCGATGTGATTGCGGGTATCAATTATTAAGACTGTTTTGTCCGCCTGAGTTGCTAGTCTTTCGGCAATGACGCTACCTGCAAATCCGGCTCCGACAATTAAATAGTCAAACATTAAAACACCTCGGGTAATTGCCAATGGGTAATTGCTAATGGGTAAGCTAGTATTTTCGAGTGTTAAACCTCAATATTTCTAACTTAAAACTTTCAGCCTGTCTTCGGCTTTCTGCCTTTTGCTTACGATCGCACTTTCGATCAACCCCAGCATTTCGCCCCAGGTATTGTCCCAAGAATTGTCTGCTAAAAAGGCATCAACTTCGCCCAGCCACTTGGCGCGAACTTCCGAACTTTCGCCCATGATTTCTTCAGCAGCAGCAACGAATTCGGAAACATTGCTCGCAATCCGAACCAAGCCCTTTTCTCCGTGGGGGCGCACCACATCCCGGATGGGAGTAGAAATCACTGGTTTGCCGGCAGCAAGGTATTCGGGAGTTTTCGTGGGACTAATAAATTTAGTCGATTCGTTAATAGCAAACGGCAGCATTGCTATATCCCACCCGCCAAGATACCCTGGCAGTTCCTGATAAGATTTGCCGCCGAGATAGTGTATATTTGGGTGAGTTGGTAGAGTTGCCGGGTCGATTTTCACCACCGGGCCAATTATGACTAAATGCCAGTCCGGCCTCGCTTCGGCAATGCCACCCAGCAGTTCGATATCCATGCGTTCGTCTATAACGCCAAAAAATCCCAAACGCGGGTGAGGAATTTCTTTTTGATCCGTCGGTGCTTCTGAAACATTCCGGGCTTTAGCAAAGTGTTCTTTTTCAATGCTGCTGGGGAAAGCATGAATGTTTGGGTGCTGGTGCTGCTTTACATTATAGAGGCTGTGTCCGCCTGTAAATACAACGCTGGCGCGCTTTAATAGTTGGGTTTCATTTGCTTTTAAATCTGGGTGTGCGCCGTGGAATGCTGAGAGTTCATCCATGCAGTCGTAGACTACAGCTAGCGGCTTTAAGTGGTTTGTGAAACTGACAGCCATCGGTGTGTAGTACCAGAGGATATACTGGCTAATTTCTGCTGCTTGAAACAAATCATCTAGCATGGCTTGCTGAGCAGTTTGCACTGTTTGTTCGCTGATTCCTTCGCTCAGGTGGGGTACTATTACCCAGACTCCGCTTTCGTGAATGCTGACATCAAGCCGCCAATCTGTAGCCGCGCTAAAAATTGGTTCTTCTACAAAGAATACGCGGCGTTTTTTGGCACAGCGGCTTAAGAGATGTTGCGGACGCTGATAGACGAAATTCCACCGCAAATGAGACAGGCAAACTAGATCTGGTGCATCTAAAGCAGCAGCTTTTGATGAGTTGGCTGGCGAGTGAGCAAATTGAGAGGGCGATTTGGCTGGATCTATTGAAGTAAATCGGATCTCCCATGCTCGACGTTTATTGCTATAATTATTGTTTATTGAGTTTTCGGGCGGGGACATAATTAGCCTCGATAATTGGTTAATGAAAATTTTTGCAGGAAAATTGAGAAATGAAAAATTGTCAATAAGATATCCTGCTAAGGAGTGTCTTACTGAAAGTCGCAAGCATTAATCAGAGAATTTTTATGGGCGAGCAAGCGGCGCATTTATCAGGCAAAACAAGGCAACTCCTTATCTGCGTAAAAACACGCTTATCTGCTTTTTTCAGGAGTGAAACTTGGAGATAAGTTAATTTTGTTAAACTTGCTATTGTTGCTAAATCTAACTCATTTTTACTGCTATTACTTCTATCTGAAGGATGACTTCGATCTCAGGGCGTGCCTAGCTTGCACTCTTGGTTCAAAAGCGGTTAAAATGCCGATCGCTCTTGTCAAATGACTATAAATGGCAGGTACGGGGTTATACCATTTGAGATTTGAGATTTGAGATTTGAGATTGAAGGATTGGGAATGGCTGATGAATTAAGGGTTTGAAGCTTGTCTACCGTTGCATTGTTTTTTTACTAGGTGTTAAAATAAAGCGAATTTTATTACTTTATTTGGAGAGGAGATCAAATTTGCGATCGAGCTTTTGTTGTCCTTTACTTTGACAAACCTCGCCTTGTTTAAACTCATCGGATCGCAGGTATAGAAAATTTATATCTTAATATACAAGTTCTCTGCCTAGATTTATGACTTCCGATAGATTCATAATTGACAGTTTATGTATTGGGGTTAAACCCACATCTTGCACCCTTCTCAACAATACCGGAGAAACCGGGTAACAATGACGATAAACCTAGGAGTTTACGCGAGTCTGTGGCAACAAACCAAGGGGATGAGAGTGGTGCAAGATTTGAGGTTAAACTGAGAGGCCGTGAGTACCAATCTCAATCATCCCTCTCTGGGCTGGTTTGTCAATATCCACGCAAACCCGTGACTAAAAGATAGCAGCAATGTTAAAGTCGGTGGTTGTCAATTTTTGCGAGTCCCCCTCCAAAGGCAGAATTTTGCATACTCTAACTCTTTAAGAAATCGTGGGGAAAAACTAATTCAATTGCGCTTACTTTTTCTAATTGCTGCATTTGTTCGGGAGTTAATTTAAAATCCAAACAAGCAAGATTTTCCTGGAGTTGCGAGAGTTTGCGGGAACCAACAATCGGTATAATATCGATTGGTTGCTGGCGCAGCCAATTTAGGGATACTTGAGAAGCTGGTTTGCCAATTTCGGCTGCTATTTTGCTAACTTCGCCAGCAATATTGAGGTCGCGATCGCTAATTTTTCCATTATCAGGTGAATTCAGCCGTTTAGCTTCGCTGGCGGTTTCTGAGGTGTTGTATTTTCCGGTCAGCAAACCGCCACCTAGGTGGCTCCAAGCTGTGATATTAATATCGAAGGCTTTTGCCATAGGGATCAAATCTCGTTCGGGAGTTTGCTATTTTAAATAATACTCGATTTGCAAGCCGATAAATGGTGTCCACCCCGCAAGTTGGCGATCGTATTTGCTTGAGAAACAATCCAAGCTGGCGTATCGGAAATACTGTGAGTTATTTCAAGCTTTTACTAATTTTGACGGCTTTTACAGCGGTTCTCGGTTTGGGAAAAAGTGCGACGCTAGCTGCGCTGGGGAATATCTCTGAGATTCAGCAAAGTTCGCAGATTCACGGGCTGCAAATAGTAGCAAAGACCGATCGCAATTTAAGCAACTCAAAAGCTACATTAAAAACAAGTGCCATCTCTGTCGATCCAGATGAAGTTACGGGCATACCAAAAGCTGAGGCGCGGCGGCGTTTCATCCTGAATAATACCATTTTTGTAAAGATATGCTATGGATGAATTCTTAGCCCCCCCTTAGTAAGGGGGGGGTTGGGGGGGTAATATCTAGCGCTACTTTATGAAATTGGTATAAGATATATCGGGTTCAGGAAGGCACTACCGCTGACGATTTATTCATCGTTGATGAGAAAGCAAATAAATGGGCTGTAGAGGATGTTTCTGACGCTACAGAGGGTGCTACTACTCACAGCGTCGCCCAGATCGTGTCGGGTAGCGGGAGAGTCTGTTAATCCAGAAGTTCTAAACTCCCAAAAAACGCCGCTTTTAAGGGCGGCGTTTTTATTAATTAAAAATCAAAGATGAAATAGGGTATCATTCCCCTTTTTCAAATTTTAATTCTTAATTTTCTAACAGTCGTAGTAGAGAGCAAATTCGTAGGGATGAGGACGTAACCGCATCGGGTTGACTTCGTTGTCGAGTTTGTAGGAAATCCAGGTTTGGATGAAGTCTTCGGTAAAGACGCCGGTTTCTGTTAAGAAAGCGTGGTCTTTTTCTAAAGCTTCTAAAGCGCCTTCCAAGGAACCGGGAGTCGAAGGAATTTTGCTCAATTCTTCCGGGGAAAGGTCGTAGATATCCACGTCCAAAGGTTCGCCCGGATCGATTTGATTCTTGATGCCGTCTAGGCCGGCGCACAGCATGGCTGCAAAGGCTAAATAAGGGTTGGATGTGGCATCGGGACAGCGGAATTCTAACCGCTTGGCTTTGGGGTTGGTTCCCGACAGTGGAATGCGCACTGATGCCGATCGATTTCCTTGAGAATAAGCTAGGTTTACAGGCGCTTCAAAGCCGGGAACCAACCGCTTGTAGGAATTGGTCGTCGGGTTGGTGATTGCCAAAAGTGCCGGCGCGTGCTTGAGAATGCCGCCGATGTAATGCAGTCCCATTTGGCTGAAACCTGCATATTGATCGCCTGCAAATAACGGTTTGCCGTCTTGCCAAATCGACTGGTGAACGTGCATCCCGGAACCGTTGTCGTTAAACAGCGGTTTGGGCATGAAGGTGATGGTTTTGCCGTATTTTTTGCCGACGTTTTTGATGACGTATTTGTATGTCATCAAGTAGTCAGCGGCTTGGACTAATGTTGCAAAGCGGAAACCGAGTTCGCATTGACCGCCGGTGGCGACTTCGTGGTGGTGCTTTTCGATTGGTACGCCGCATTTTGCCATTGTCAGCAGCATTTCCGTTCTCATGTCTTGAGAGGTATCGGTTGGTGCTACTGGGAAATAACCTTCTTTGTAACGGGGTTTGTAGCCGAGGTTGCCGCCTGCTTCTTCTTTGCCGGAATTCCAGCGACCTTCGATCGAGTCTACGTAATAGTAGCCGGAATTTTGGGTTTGGTCGAAGCGAACGTCGTCAAAAATGAAGAATTCTGCTTCTGGGCCGAAGAATGCTGTATCGCCGAGACCGGTGGTCAGCAGGTAGTCTATGGCTTTTTGAGCGATCGTGCGGGGACAGCGGCTGTACGGTTGGCCGGTGCGGGGCTCTTTGATGCTGCAAATGAAGCTGATGGTTGGTTCTGCCATGAACGGGTCGATCCACGCGGTGGTAGGATCGATGACCATTGTCATGTCTGATTCGTTGATGGCTTTCCAGCCGCGAATGCTGGAACCGTCGAAGGGTACGCCGTCTGTGAAGGCGGTTTCGTCGATTTGGTCGTAGTACAGGGAAAGGTGTTGCCAGATCCCCGGCATATCGATGAATTTTAGGTCAACGATCTGGATTTTCTTTTCTTTTATGTAGTTTAGGGCTTCTTGGGGTGTCTGGAACATCACTTACTCCTGATATTGGTTTGGTTGCGGGCGATCCTCTTCGTTGGCGCAGCCCCCGTAGGGGCGGGCTTCGCTAACGGCAGATTTCAGACTGTGTGGGCGATCGTAGGCCTTCAGTACCCACATTTTTGTATCTATTGCTACAAAAATCTAAGTAAGCCCAGTGCGGCTGGGCAGTTTGTGATGCTTTCCCTGTCGATGTTTCGGCTGAAGATACAAGGTAAACGGCTCAATGAATGCGACTGTTGACCTGGGATTGACTACCGATCGTAAAATCCTATCTCAAATCTTAATCAAAGGCGGATTTGTAGTAGTCTACAATAGGCGGTCTGTCTCAGATAGCAAAGTATTGATAAAGATTTTTGGGAGAGAAACTTATGCGCGATGCAGTGACGAGTCTGATTGAAAATTATGATGTTGCTGGTAGGTATTTAGACCGAGATGGTATCGATCGGTTGAAATCT
>JBDTEI010000480.1:0-6657 GCA_039922675.1 Microcoleus sp. | reverse complement strand
CCGACCCTTAGAACTTCAGTTACAAGCAAACATCTCATAGACTTTTAGACGCTAGGATAGTTAAGAATGAAGATCGGAGCCGCTTCAGTCAGAATGGGAGCGTTGCGATCATTTAGTGTACAGAAATATGAAAGACGAATTTGATGACAAAGAGAGAAATTTTTCTCCAGGCGATCGCTCAAACTTTATTTTTGGGCGAACAGAACTATATTTATTGCTGCTGTTGTTCGTGGGTGGCATTACGATAGACTACTGGTTTAGACATCACCCACAACAGCTTTGGCGATCGCCCACCGAGCAGCCTGCGGGTCTCAATCCACCATCCCCCAAACCGCTGCTTTAACGGGATCGTCAACGTCTGCACTTTCCCCAAAGGCAAAATGATACGCATCGGAAAACTTATCTGGAGTCGCTTTTCCCATCAACTGTTGCGTCCCAAGCGATTGGCGATTTTTGAAGCCTGCCTGATTGGGCTAGTGTCAGGACTGGCTGCGCTATTGTTGGCACAAGGAGTTGGTTGGCTCGGCGGCTGGCGGCAACAGGCAACGCATTTAATCCCGGCCTATATTGCTCTGCCCTTGATCGGGGGCCTAGGCGGATTCTTGTCTGGATTCATAGTCGATCGTCTGGCTCCGGCCGCCAGCGGGAGCGGGATGAGCGAAGTAAAGGCGGTACTCGCCAACGTTCCGATGCCTTTGAATTTACGAATTGCCCTAGTGAAGTTGGTCAGCGCCACCCTCGTACTCGCTGCCGGCATACCCCTCGGACGAGAAGGCCCGACGGTACAGATTGGGGCAGCGTTAGCAAGTCAACTGAGTCGATGGTTTCCAACTTCACCCGATCATCGCCGTCAGATCCTCGCAGCCGGAGCCGGAGCGGGACTTGCAGCCGCGTTTAACGCGCCGATCGCAGGTGTTTTATTTGTGGTCGAAGAACTGTTGCAAGACGTGTCTGGAATCACCTTGGGAACCGCGATCCTAGCTTCGTTCATCGGGTCAGTTGTCGCTCGGATCAGTGGTTCGCACAATCTCGATTTAGACCTGCATCTTGTTGTCTTTAATACCAGCTTTTCTGCTTCTGAGATTCCCTTTTACCTGCTGCTGGGAATCCTAGCAGGCGGACTTGGCGTGCTGTTCAATCGCTCAATCCTGACAAGTTTGACGTTGTACCGCGACTTTTTCCATGTCGGCTTACCCTGGCGCATCGGATTTGCTGGGCTGATTACGGGAATTGCACTGGCTGCCTTACCAGATATATTTCGAGACAATGCCGGACTCAAACAATTGCTATTAACCGGAAATGCAGACTGGCAACTCGTGGCGATCGTCTTTTGCATCCACTTTTTTCTGATCGTCGTCACCTACGGTTCTGGCGCACCGGGCGGGTTGCTGATTCCCAGCATGGTACTCGGTGCAGCGTTAGGATACCTCGTAGGAGTCGGAGAACATCAAGTTTTGGGTTTAAGTCTGGCAACCACTTATGCACGGGTGGGGATGGCGGCATTTTTCTGTGCGGTTGCTCGCACTCCGATTACTGCGGTAATCCTAGTGTTTGAGATGACTACTGACTTTAATTTAGTGTTGCCGCTGATGATCGCATCTGTGACTTCTTATCTGACTGCAGAATTGCTTGATGACGGTTCGCTTTACGATCGCTTGCTCGCCTTTAAAGGCATTCACCTGACGAAAGAAACGAGCGCTCAAGATCCTTGGACAGATCTAACTGCATTGAATGTGATGCAGCCGAAAGTAGAAACGCTTTCTAGTCTAATTCGGCTGGAAGAAGCGTTACAGGCTTTTTCTCAGTCTACCCACCGCACGTTTCCGGTGGTAGAAAGCGGCAAGCTTGTCGGCATTGTAACTCAAAAGGATATTGCCAACTTTTCTGCACGAGGATTGAATGGTGATAATCTTGTCAGCGAGCTGATGACACCAGAGCCGGTTCGCATTAACCCAGAAGATACGCTTGCCTATGTGCTGCATTTGCTCGATCGACACAATCTCCATAGCTTACCAGTCGTAGAAGGACGGCGATTGGTCGGTATTATTACCCGCAGCGATATTATTCGCGTTGAAGCAGCTTATCTCAACAACGAAAGTCTCGCTCAACCAAAGGTAGAACGAGCTCGGATAATTCACCAAACCAAATCGCCAGAAACGGGACAAGGGCGCATCCTCGTGCCGTTGAGCAATCCAAAAACATCCCTGACGCTGTTAGAAATGGCAGTGGCAATTGCCCGCGATCGCAACTATGAAATTGAATGTTTGCAGGTGATTGTTGTGCCAAGACATGAGGTGCTTGCAGAAACTCCAGTAAAAACGGCGGAGGGTCAAAAGCTACTAAAGCAGGCAATTCGTCTGTGTCAAGCATGGCAAGTTCCGATCCATACCCAGATTTTAGTGGCCCATGATTTGTCAAGTGCCATTCTCGAAACGATCGAAGAGCGACATATCGATCTCGTCTTCATGGGGTGGAAAGGCAGCACTAAAACACCGGGGCGGGTTTTTAGTCGAGTTGTCGATACTATGATTCGACAGGCTGTTTGTGAAGTGGTGTTGGTGAAGTTAACCGATCGAGCAATATTCGAGCGGTGGTTGGTACCAATGGCAGGCGGCCCCAATGCCGAGCAAGCAGTTCGGTTACTACCTGGATTGATTTCTATGAGCAAAACCGCACAAGTCAGATTATTTCATGTGTACGATGCTTCTGAGGAGCGCCAAGCCGATCGTGCTGATTTAGAACCAACTGAGGAAATCTTGAAAGCTGCCGCTCAGTTTCTCAAGCCCCAAGTGAATGCCTCTATTTTGATGACTTCTGTATGTGCTGATTCTGTGTCGGCGGCAGTGTTGAGTTATGCCAAACAGGATGGAAGCGATGTGATTATTTTGGGTGCGAGTCGAGAGGGATTGTTGCAACAGATGAAACAGGGCAATATTCCAGCCGTGATTTCTCGCCAAAGCAACTGCAATGTGATTTTGGTAAGAGCGTTTTGAAGGAGGAAAATGAACCACAAGATATCTTATCTCCGGTTGATTAGCCGCAGTAAATAAGGTTCGTAGTGCGGACGATCGTCCGCAATAAGAGCGGAATGAAGTCCGCACTACAAGCCAAGAGCGCGTGCGTTTAATCGAGGGGACACGATAGGAATCGTAGAGCGATCGTTAATCCGTTGATTTGTTTTGATCTTGAAACATTTTTGATAGAAACGATAATAGTTCTTGAGAGAGCATCTGAGTTTTTTTTTTTTATCGCTGTCGCGCGATCGCCCAGTAAATGCTCACATTCCCACAAAAAAATATTTTTACAAAGCCGGAGATGCTCCCCGGTTATTCTGTAGTCTCGGGGAGAGTTTCCACGACATACTCCGGTACATACTCGGGAATATCCAGGGGCAAATTCTCGGGCAATTTATCGGGCAATTTATAGGGCAAATTCTCCGGTGGATGTTCGAGCCTGACTCGCCGAATCGGGAGATTTGCAATCAATGCTGTCGCCCGCTGATCGCTAGCGAGCGAAAACTCCGACTCAGTAGTATCGATTTCCACATAGCGAGACACCACCTCTAGAATTTCTCGGCGCATCGACTCAACCATTTCGGGGCTGAGCTCTGAGCGATCGTGGGCTAGAACCAGTTTTAGGCGACGTTTTACATCGTCGCGGCTGTTGTCAGGGGTGCGCGGGAAAAGTCGTTCGAGAAGTGTGTTTAGCATGGGTAGAGCGGGTTTGTCAAGGGTTGGGCATAGAAAAAGTCAGTCGATTTTAGATTTTAGAGTTGAGATTTGAGATTGGGGAATGACTTATTCCCGTCTGGGTTGGAGTAGGGGGAAGGAGTTTGATGCTTTTGGGGAACTGGTATCACTTGGGAAAACTTTCAAGTGATTTTTTTGGTGCGGTGGCTGCTGTTTGAGGTCGATCGCCAATATTGCAGCACATCACATAATTTTAGTATTGAAGAACTTGCGGAGGCGAGTAAAAAAGTTTTCGGGACGGGGATTGAGATCGAGAAAGTCAACTTTTTCGCCTTCTAAGCGGCGGGCAATATTGTCGAAGGCCGTTCCAGCTAAAGAGGCCGTTTCCGACAATACTAATGGTTCGCCTCGGTTCGTAGAAACAATGACGCGCTCGTCGTCGGGAACAACGCCTAACAGCGGAATGGCGAGGATTTCCCGCACGTCTTGCACAGACATCATATCATTTGCCAGCACCATTGCAGGCCTGATCCGGTTGACGATCAGCCTAATTTTCTTGACATTGTTGGCTTCTAGTAGACCGATGACTCGATCGGCATCGCGGACAGCAGCGATTTCTGGAGTGGTGACAATGATGCCTTCTTGCGCCGGGGCGATCGCATTTTGAAAACCCTGTTCTATTCCAGCCGGAGAGTCGATCAAAATATAGTCGTATTTTGCTCCCAACATCCCCACAAGCTGCTTCATTTGCTCGGCGCTGATGGCATCCTTCATCCGAGTTTGGGCAGCCGGCAACAGCACCAAACGCGGCTGGCGCTTGTCTTTCACCAAAGCTTGCTCTAACCGGCACTCTCCGGCGAGAACTTCTAATGCGGTGTAAACAATGCGGTTTTCTAAGCCCAGCAGCAAGTCTAAATTTCTGAGGCCGAAATCGGCATCAATTACGGCAACATTGCGCCCCCGCTTAGCTAAAGCCATGCCGAGATTGGCTGTGGATGTGGTTTTTCCCACTCCGCCTTTCCCTGATGTAACAACAATAATGCGAGCCATAAGCGATTTTAGATTTATTGGGAATTGGTCAGTTGTCAGTTGTCAGTTGTCAGTTATTGGTTATTGGTTATTGGTTATTAGTTATTGGTTATTGCTTATTAGTTATTAGTTATTAGTTATTAATCTTATTATTTGTCGTTCGTTGGTGATCAATTTATGAGAATTGGGCCGCAATCTGTTATTCATTGAATCAACTCAACACTCATAACTCATAACTCTCATTCTTCTACGAATTTTCTGTAAATTTGCACTGAATTTTTAAAGTTTCCTTGACTGACTGATTTCGCCAAGACCAAAATTATCAAGCGCAGACTTAAAGAGAAATAGTATTTTCAATGACTAATAACCAATGACTAATGACTAATGACCACCCTTCGACTTCACTCACTCAGGGCAAGATGACTAATGACCAATGACCAATGACTCATTACTCATTACCGCCGATTAACTGCGATTTGTCAAAATCCGAGGCTCTACCGATCCGAATTCCCTGAGGCGTCACATAGGCGACTTCCGGGAAAAACTGAGCGGGTGAGGTTTCTGGGCCTCTAGCAACATACTTAGCAATCCTAATCACCATCGGTTCCATCTGCAAGGTCATAATCACGCTTTTGGTATTGCCGCCGGCACCGGCATGAACGACACCCCGCAAACGGCCCCAAACTAGGATATCGCCTCCGGCGATGACTGAGCCACCGGGATTTACATCTCCCAAAAGTACGATCGTCCCGGGGTGACGAATTTCTACGCCCGATCGCACTGTCATCTGCAAATATAAAGGTTCCGCCAGCGATTGCGGTTTTTCGGCCGCCGCTTTACTCAGAGAAGAAACCGGAGGCTGCTGTTCTACACAATAGCCGGCAGTAGCTGCGGCAACGGCGGTTTGGCGGCGGCTGGTGTAGACTCGTTTGAGTTGCAGTTCCACTTCCGATAGGGCATCGGCGATGGATTGCAGTTGGCGGATATCTAAAAGTCGATCGCTCCCCATCAATTGTACTTCTGCATTCGGCTGCCAAAACCGTTCTCCAGCATTCAGCCTGACTTTTAGCTGTTGCCAAAGTTCAGTCCAAGTCGATGCCGTACCACTTGCGGCTTCGGTGTTGATTTCTGGGGGAAGAAGCAACAGTAGGTTTCCGTCTTCTGTCTTAAGTCGGACTTGCAGCTCTAAGCTGATTTCGGGTGTGGATTGAGGGGCGGCAGCAGCGGCTGCGGAGGCATCGGGTGTCATGGGACGGCTTGATCTCGGGTAGGGACAGGTTAACATCAATATTAGCTTGAGTCGTCTTTTGCCTCAGCCTTTGGGGCGAAAACTCTGGTTTTTTTATTTTCAACCGCAGGTATGGCAATTCTATTTCATTTTTTAACAAGATTTTTTTGATTCACCGCAGAGGGCGCAGATCGCACAGAGAAAGAGAATCAAGAGCGGAATAAAGTAGGCGTAAACTGCGTATTTTACCACTATAAGTATCAATTCAGTTGACAGTTAACAGTTGATAGTTGACAGTTGACAGTTGACAGTTGACAGCACTTGACAAAAGAAGGAAGAGGATTGGAGTAATGAATCGTCTGATTTTAAATTCTCCCGATCAAAGAGAGGCTTTGAACCAATTTCTTCGGGTAAAACCACTTTTTTCTTAAGTTCTCTAATTATTAATTTACAATTACGATGCAGCAAATAGAACGTTATCGCGGCAGTCTGATCGGTTTAGCAGTTGGCGACGCTTTGGGAACAACTTTAGAGTTTTGTCGCCCCGGAACGTTTGAGCCGATTAAAGATATGGTTGGCGGCGGCCCATTTAGCCTGCAACCGGGAGAGTGGACGGATGATACTTCGATGGCACTTTGTTTAGCTGAAAGTTTGATTGAGAAAAAAGGTTTCGATCCAGTCCATCAATTAGAAACTTATCTCAAGTGGCGG
>JBDTEI010000479.1:0-6402 GCA_039922675.1 Microcoleus sp. | reverse complement strand
CGGGGTCGAGAATTACGCCTTCGGGGTCGAACAGAAATTCTTCGGGAATGGTATCTTTTTCTGGTTCTTCTTCAGGTTCCGGTTTGTCTTCATCCTCTTGGTCTTCTTCGTCTTCTTGTTCGTTTTCTGGTTCGTCTTGTTCTTGTTCTGACTGCTGCTTTTGTGGCGGTGGTGGCGGGGGAGGAGGAGGTGTGTTTTCGTCTGGGGGAGTTTGGATGACGGTGGCGCGGGGTACGATGACTAATTCTACGGCGCGGCGCAAATCTTCGGCGTTAACTGCTGTGCGTCCCTCGATGGAGGCGCAGGCTTTGGCGACTCGGACTGCGAAGATTTCGGCGCGGTGTCCCTGAACTGCGCCGCGGATGGCTTCTTCTACTAAGTAGGCAATTTGTTCGCGGCTGATGGTGACATCTTTGAGCCATTCTCTGGCGAGGATGATTTGGGTTTTGAGGTTGTCGGTGTCTTCGGCGTATTGGTTGAGAAATTCTTGGGGCGAGCTGGAGTAGGATAAAGCTTGTTCTACTGCATACACTCTTTCTTCTAGTTGGAGTGCTGCGTCGGCAGAAAGGACGATCGCGATGCGATCGAGCAAATGTTCTCTCAGCGGCCCTTCTTCGGGGTTGTAGGTGGCGATAAATAGAGGTTTGCAAGGGTGTTGGAAGCTGATGCCTTCGCGCTCTATCTGGTTGCGACCTTCGGTTAATACTGTGAGTAATTGGTTAGAAATATTGTCATCGAGGAGGTTGATTTCGTCTACATAAAGTACGCCTCGATTTGCTTGGGCCAATAGTCCGGGTTGAAATACGGTTTGACCAAATTTTACTGATTGTTCGACATCAACTGAACCTAAGAGTCTGTCTTCGGTGACACCCAAAGGAATTTGAATGAATGGTGTGGGAATTATTTCTGTATTTGGGGAATTAGTATCGGTGGTGTGGGCATCTGGTTCGCTTTTTTCTAATAGAGAAGATTCCTGTTCTGCAATAATTTCGTCAGGTTCGGCGTTGCAAAAAGAGTCTTTAACAATTTCAATTGGTGGCAGTAGGGAATGTAAGGCGCGGGCCATTACTGATTTTGCTGTACCACGGCGACCTGCGATCGCAACTCCTCCCAATCCGGGATCGACTGCTGCTAACAATAGGGCTAATTTGATTGCTTCTTGCCCGACTACGGCTGTGAGGGGAAAGGCTGTTGTGGAAGGGCTAAGGTTGGCTGCGGGCATAGGATTTTCTGCTGTAAAAAATTGAACTTAATGTTTAGTTTACTGGTTGAAGGACTTGAACTTCTAGGGGCAGAATCACGGTAAAAGTTGAGCCGACTCCTATTTCTGATTCTAGCTCTATTTTGCCTTGCAGCAGTGTAACGAGCCGCGATACTATGGCTAATCCCAGGCCGGTGCTGTCGGGGGGATACTGCTGTTTGCTGGTTTCTCCGGCTTGAAAGAAGGGGTCAAAGATGCGGTTGGTATCTTCGGGGGCGATGCCGATGCCGGTATCTGTAATTGCGATCGTCCAATTTGTTTCTCCAGCTTGACGGCAGTGTAATTCGATGCTACCAGATTCTGTATAGCGAATGGCATTGCTTAGCAGGTTGGTGACAATTTGTTGCAGCCGCTGTCCGTCGGCGACTACTTGTTTGGGGGCGCAGTCGCTGGTAACAGCAAGTTTTAGTCCTTTAGCATCAGCAATTGGCTGCATCATTTCTACTACGGTATTAATTAGAGATTGTACATTAGTTGACCGCAGGTTAAGTTTAATTTTTCCGGCATCGGCGCGAGAAAGTTCTAGTGCGTCGTTAATCAGGCGCAGCAACTGTCTGCCGTTACGCAATACTCGCTCGATGTGTTCGATGCCGGGAAGGGTATCTTTGATTTCTGCTTGCGCCTTTCCTTTTCGCAAAAACAGCTCTGAATAACCGATGATTGAGTTGAGAGGTGTTTTGAGTTCGTGAGCTAAATAGGAGAGATTTTCTTGGTTAGCACTGACTAGGCGATTGAGTTCTTGATTTGTAAGTTTTAACTGAGTTTGAATCTGTTGAAGTTCGCTCAACCGCTGAGCAACGTAACTGTTAAAACACTGGGCGATTGCTTCATCTATTACGGAATCTATGAGCCGAAAGGCTCTAAATACTTCGGCGGTGGTTCCTGCTAGCAATTCGGTTTCTAATTGGGAGAATATTACTTGACGCAATAAGTGGTATTCTTGGGCTACTTCTGCGGCATCGTAGCCTTGTTCGGCTCTGAGAAATCCGTGTTCTAAACTGGCTTTAATAATGCTGCCAATTTCGCTGCTCTGATATTGGGAAAGCACTGTGGACATTGCCTCCAGCAGGCGAGGGATGTGGTTGGTGATCGCTGAGTACGGTAAGGTGTCTGCACTTTGAATGTTCCGATCCTGACGTACTGCTTCAATCCAGTTTTTGAGGATCGTATCGGTTTTGTCGGCGAGCAGTTGGCTGTAGTCCATGATGTCTGGGTGGGGGTTGAGTTTGGCAGATATTGCCCCTGCTTTATTGTAGTTGAGCGATCGCCCGATCGCCATACCAAACTTTGGGCGATCGCGACCCTGCCAAAAGAATTAGTTTTTAGGTGATTTTTGCCCTGTGCTGGCTCTCTCTCTGAGTTGCTCCCAGCTTGTTGCTGCAAAAACCAGGACTTGAACCCATTGACAGAGCGTTGTAATGATGAGATAATTTCCCAAACCATAAAAATATGAGACTATTTAACAACTCAAATATTGTTTTTGCGTATTTGATTTTTGGCTATTTAGTTTTTGGCTATTTGACTGGTGAATTTAGGGTGATTAATTAATCTCAGTAACTGCCGCCCGTTGTGAAGAACTCGATATATAAAAAGGCGATCGCAGATAACACTGTTAATTTGATCATTAATTTTTGGAATTTTCTACCAAGTTATCAGTTTAAGTGGGATGGCAAATAGCTACTCCTCAAGACATATTGACTAGATTAGAGGATTATGGTACTTTAGATAGAATTGGCTAAAAAAGTCAAGCCTAATCCAGTGTTGCGCGATCGACAAAGCGTGTCGCTAGGAGCGGAGGAACCAATTTTCGGGGCGAATCTCTACAGAATTAACACCAAACTTAAAAATTGCCAAATATGAGTGTAATTTTTAATTGGGAAATCTAAGGAGAAGGACATCTCTCAGTCCTAGCCCGTCAGCTAACTTCGCAGGCATTGAGAAGAGACTGAAGAGTCAACTTGTCTTCTATAGATAGTTTGACTTCATCAGTGTCTCAGGTTGGTATTGTTCAAGATTCTTGTACCTGCCCTGACTCTGAAGGAGAATTAAATGTTAATACAACTTAATTTAGGTGCGATCGCAATTGCCGGACAAGCTACCTGGAAGCGAACAAAAGCCGTGGTCATCCGAGATACCGTATTGTTACCGGCTGCTGGTTTTTTGGGAATTCTTGGTTTGTGGTGGATTGTTGCCAGCTTCAAAAGTGATTTAATTCCCACTCCGTATCAAGCGTTAATCGCTAATTTAGATTACATCTTGCATCCATTTTATCAGCGCGGGCCCGGAGATTTAGGCATTGGCTGGCTACTGCTAGCGAGTTTGCAGCGGGTGTTGCTGGGATTTTTGCTGGGTGCAGTTGTGGCGATTCCCGTGGGATTTCTGATCGGGATGTCGAAACCGGCAATGATGGCGCTCAATCCGCTGATTCAAATCTTCAAACCGGTATCGCCACTGGCTTGGCTGCCGATCGCTCTATCAATTTTTAATTTAGCAGATCCGTCGGCTATTTTTGTGATATTTATTACGTCTTTGTGGCCGACAATTATCAACACAGCTTTGGGAGTCTCTAGCGTTTCCAAGGATTATCTGGATGTGGCGCGAGTGTTGGAAATGCCGCGCTGGAGGCGGATTACTAAGATTATTTTGCCGGCGAGTTTGCCATACATTTTTACTGGTTTGCGGATTAGTTTGGGAATTGCTTGGTTGGTGATTGTGGCGGTGGAAATGCTGACGGGTGGTGTGGGAATTGGCTTTTTTGTGTGGGATGAGTGGAGCCGTTTGAATCTGAGTTCGGTATTTTTAGCAGTGTTTGTAATTGGCTTAACTGGATTGCTGCTGGATTGGGCAGTTGGTAAAGTTCAGGAATTGGTAACGCACAGACCGATCGAGAATCATTAGTCATTTGGCAGTTAGTAGTTGGCAGTTGGCCGGAATTTTGAGGTCAAAAAAAACAGCGGATAGTTAACCATTAGAAATTTCAAATTAAATATGAGCAACAAGTTTTCCAATGAATGGAATCGGCGCGAGTTTTTGCAAGGAATGGGTGCGGCGGCGGGAATAGCTTTATCTGGTTGTGGAATTAGCGCGGATCGATCGGCAAAAGGACTCACTGAAGAAGCCGAAGCGGTAAAGCCGATCGTCGATTCCCAAACCTTAGAAAAACCAAATTTAACCGTAGGATACGTACCCGTTAACGATTGTGCACCATTTGCGATCGCCTGGAAAAAAGGATTTTTCCGCAAATACGGCTTAAACGTCAAACTCAACCGCGAAGCAAGCTGGGCAACCTCCCGCGACGGCATCATCTTCGGCCGCCTCGACGCCTCCCCAGTCGTATCCGGCGCCGTCACCAACGCCAGAATTGGCGCCGAAGGAGCGCGCCACGCACCCCTGTGCGCGGCAATGACAATTCACCGCCACGGCAACGCCATGACGATGAACAAAGCGATGTGGGATTTCGGTTTGCGCCCGTGGTATGAATACAACGGTAATTTTGAAGAATTTGGCAAACAATTTCGCGCCTTTTTTGACAGTCAGCCACCGGAAAAGAAAGTTTGGGCTGTTGTCTTGAGTTCGGCGATTTACGAATACTTTGTGCGGTACATATCGGCGGCGGCTGGTATCGATCCGTTCAAAGAATTTCGGGTAATTATTGTGCCGCCGCCGCAGATGGTGACGAATATGAGAATTGGCGCAATGCAGGCTTACATGGTGGCAGAACCTTGGAATACGCGGGCAATTCAAGGAAATTTGGGAATAGGTTTTACCTTCGCCCAAGGTAAGGAAGTTTGGGAGGGACATCCCGATCGCGTTTTGGGAGTAATGCAATCATTTATTGATGAAAACCCAAAGACTTATTACTCGCTGGTTAAGGCAATGGTGGAAGCTTGTCAGTATTGCAGCAAGCCAGAAAATCGCAGCGAAATAGCAGCGCTGCTGACAGACAGATCGTTTACTGGGGCAAAACCGAAAAAAGGGGCGATCGACAAATTTACGCGGCCGGGAATAGTTGGCGAATACAATTACGGTGGGTTTGACGGAAAAGACCGCACCATAATATCGGAAGATGCAACAATTTTCTTTGACATTCCTAAGAATTTGCCTCAAATACCGGGAAATCATTCAACATTTATGTGGCAGTCCCACAGTATTTGGTTGATGACTCAAGCAGCCCGTTGGGGACACATTAAGGAGGTACCAAAAAATGCTGATGAATTATCTAAACAAGCTTGGAGAACCGACCTTTACCGCAAGATTGTTGCCGAAATGGCGATCGATTGTCCCACAGAAGATTATAAAGTTGAACCAGCGGAAGTTTTTATTGACAAAAAAGCATTTGATCCAAGCGATCCGGTAGGTTATTTGAATAGTTTTGAAATTAGAGCCAACCGCCCTCAATCTTTTTTCCAGTCTTAGTTTCTACAGTGTTGGATAAAGTTATTGTATGGTGCGAACTGCGCACCTTACCACTTACCTAACCAAAATAAAATCTAATTAACATTTTACTAATTTTTAGGAGAACACCGTGACTCAATTTACTTCTACATCTACCCAAGCCAACGATAAAGTTAACAGCAAATCCAAGTTTCTGGAAATTGAAAACTTGTTCAAGTCGTATAAAAATGCTGACGGCAGCGAGTTTAGCGTTCTAGACAATATCAACTTAAGTATTGGAGAAAACGAATTTATTTCAGTAATCGGTCACTCGGGTTGCGGCAAATCGACGCTACTGAAAATAGTGGCAGGTTTGGAGCAACAAAGCAAGGGAATCGTCACACTCGAAGGCAAAGAAATTCGCAAACCGGGAGCCGATCGCATGATGGTATTTCAGCACTACGGATTGCTGCCTTGGCTGACGGTGCGGGAAAATATTCGGCTAGCAGTTGATGAAGTTTTGCAAAATCTCAACCGAGCCGAGAAGATTAGCCTTGTCAACGAACACCTAGCAATGGTAAACTTAACAACAGCAGCAGATAAATATCCCGATCAAATTTCAGGGGGTATGAAACAGCGAGTTGGGATTGCGCGAGCTCTGGCACTTCGCCCGAAAATGTTGTTAATGGACGAACCGTTTGGAGCTTTGGATGCTCTGACTCGCGGCAAGTTGCAGAAACAGGTGCTCGATATCTGGGAAAAGCACA
>JBDTEI010000478.1:0-3945 GCA_039922675.1 Microcoleus sp. | reverse complement strand
ATATTGTAACGGAATGTAACTTTCTGAGACTGAGACAACAAAATATCAGGCCGTGGGGTGCTGGTGGGGCGTCGGCTGGCGTGGCTGGGGTGTCGCTTAAACGCTTGAAATATCATAGGGGGCGATCATAAATCTTGTGAAGGGCGATCGCACTTTCCGTCACAATCCGCAGTCAATTTCAACCGAATTTCGCTCTCAGCGGGGGTTTAAACCCCCGCCGGACTGCGGAAAACCACGCGAAATCAACCAGGCCAACTATCATATATTCGTAGTTTTCCCCCTCGCCTTCTGCGCGGGAATAGCAACTGTCTGCGGCTTCTTCGCTGCAAACATCCCAAAGAAATCGTGCAGCAAAATGTAAAAACACGGAATAATAAACAGCGTCAGCAGCGTCGCCAAGGACAAACCGGAAAACACTACGACACCCAAAGGTTGCAAAAATTCCGAACCGTCTCCAATTCCCAAAGCTAGGGGAAATAAACCCAAAACTGTGGTGATAGTTGTCATCAAAATCGGACGCAAGCGCTGAGGTGCTGCTTTGAGAATTGCTGTCGCGCGATCGACCTTTTCATCTTCCAGAATTTGGTTCGCCAATTCTACCATAATAATCGCATTATTCACCACAATTCCCACCAGCAAAATCGCGCCCACAATCACCGTCGCGCCGATCGCAGTTTTAGTCGCATACAGCCCAAAAATCCCCCCAGCCAAAGCCAGCGGCACCGTCAACATAATCACCAGCGGATCGACAAGCGAATTGTACTGCACCGCCATCACCACAAACACCAAAAACGCCGCCAACCCACCCAAAATCTTCAGCGAACTTTGCAATTCCCGGTTAGTTTCCGCAGCAGAACTCGGGATAATTCGCACTCCCGGCGGCAATTTCAACTCCGACAAAGCAGCATCCACTTGTTTTAAAGCATCGCCCAAACTCGCGCCCTTATTAATATTCCCAGCAATCAAGAAAACTTGGCGCTGGTTAAGCCTTTGAATTTCTCCCGGGGCTTTTCCTAGTTGAATATTCGCCACATCGCTCAAGCGGATAATGCTATTATTCTTAGCAGTTAAAGGGATAAACTTTAGTTCCGAAATCGACTTAACAGAAGCGCGATCGAACTGTACCCGCACATCAACCAAACGATTTCCCCGCTGCAATTGGGTGGGAACAGCACCTTGAATTGCTGTCTGAATCGCCTCTCCAATTTGCCTCGCACTCAACCCGTAGATTTCCGCTTGTTCCCAATTCGGGCGAATCTGCACTTCCGGCTGCTGCGGATCTGCATCCGGGCGAAAACGAGCTAATTTTACCTGCTTATCCAAAGTTGCCAAAATATCGCGGCCTGCTTGCTGCAATACTTGCTCGTTTTCGCCCTGAAGCAAGATATCAATTTCCGCGCCCCGCACAGGTGAATTAGTCAAAACCAAACCACGGACATTTTCGGGATTCAGCCGCAAGCGCGTATTTTTGGGCAAATCAATTTTGTTCAATTCTTGTGTAACTCGCTCTACATAAGCTAAGGTATTGCTGCCATGTTTCAGCGTAATATTGCAGCCGCCTCTGAGCAAATTCTCGATCGTACTATTGCCGAACAACAGCCCGCCCACCGTCGTCAAAGTGTATTCAGTTTCTGGTTGGGCGAGGATAATTTTCTCAGCTTCCGCCATCACTCTTTGGTTGGTTGCCAAATTTGTGCCTGCGGGAAACAAAGCAAACAATCTCGCTTGGCCTGTGTTAATTCTGGGCAAGATTTCCTGGGGAATTTGACCAGCCATCAGCCAACTGCCACCACCCAATCCAATAATCGCTACTGCAATGATTATCAACCGCCATCGCACTATGCCCGATAAAAATTTACCATAACCGGCTGTCGCATTGCTAAAAGCGCGATCGAACGCCCGCAGAGGCCAAAAGTTGCTCAAACCGCTGGATACCGGGAGGGCTAGCAATCGAGAAGCCATCATCGGCACAACCGTCAATCCCACAATCAGAGAGGCGGCGACGGAAAAGCTGATAGTCAGAATTAATTCGTTGAAAAGTAAGGAAACTAAGCCACCGATCAGCAAAAATGGTAGTACGGCAACTAAGTTAGTGATGGTGGAGGCAAATAAAGCTGATTCTAATTCTTGACTGCTTTTTTCGGCTTGTTGAATCAACTGCTTGTTACTTAATCGCTTGCCGTTGACACTGTTTTTATTGCTGGTTCCTTCGACAATATTCTCCAACATAACGATCGAGTTATCGACCACAATTCCCACGCCCAGCGCCAAACCGCCCAAACTGAAGACGTTGAGAGATAGCTGAAAAACTCCCATCAGAATAATCGCCATTAAAGTGGCGAGGGGAATTGCCAGGACAATAATAAAAGTCTGGCGCAGGGAAGCGAGGAACAGCAAAACTGATGCGCCAGCTAAAACAGCCCCAGTTAAACCGGAAAATACGACATTGCTAATCGAATCGCGGATAAACTTTGACTCGTCGAAGGTATTGATAATTGTCGTGCCTTCGGGAATTGCGCCGGATGCTTTTAATTCTTCCAGCCGCTTTTTGATGCCGTCTACAACTGAGATTGTATTCGCGTCCGGCTGCTTTTGCACGGTAATTTTTACAGCGGGTTTTTGATTGAGAAATACTTTAACTCGTTCTTCTTCTGTCCCGTCAATTACCTTCGCAAAATCCCGCAAAAAAACTCGTTTTGGCGGATTGGAACCCGATGCTTGAAAAGAAATCTCTTGAATTTCTTTAGCATTCCGAAATCGCCCGACGGTGCGGGTTAAAGGTTCCGCTGCTTCTTGTCGCAGCCGCCCGCCGGAAGTGTCGAGGTTGCGGGATTCGAGGGCGTTTAAAACATCGGAAATACTAACGCCTAAAGATTGCAAGCGATTTAAGTCGATATTTACTTGAATTTCTTCTTGTACCCCACCAGCAACGTCAACTGATGCTACGCCGGGAATTACGTTTAGTTCGCGGGATAATTCTTCGTCAGCAAATACCCGTAAATCAACTCCTTGCAGGGACTTTGAAGTAAGAGCAAATTCATAAACTGGTTGTTGAGAAGGGTCAACTTTGAAGAGGGTGGGGGATTCAACTGTATCGGGAAGCCGGTTGCGGATGCGGTTAACGGCGGCGGTGGCGTCGTTGAGGGCTTGGTCGATGTTACCGCCAGGCTTGAAGAATAAATCGACGCTGACTTGTCCTTCGCGGGTGCGGGAGAAAACTTGGATGACGCCTTCGGTGGCGGAAAGTCCTTGTTCGAGGGGGCGGGTAACTTCGTCTATTGCTACTTCTGGGGAGATTCCGGGGGCGTTTAGGCGCACGCCGATGCGGGGATAGGTGATGGAGGGTAGCAAGTCAACGGGTAGTTGGGTGATGTAGAAAAGGCCCACGATGATAATTGCCAGTGTCAGCATGAGGGTGCCGATGTGGCGGCGGATGGCGGTCGCGCTAATGCTGAATCCGGTTTTGTCGGCGGTCATTTGTCAATTTTCCTCGCTATTGGTTGGCGGTTGACTTCCCTGAAGCTGACTGTTCGACTAATTCTAGTAGGCTGCGCAGTATGAATATTGTCTGATTCCCGACAGAAATTCAAGACTGATGCACCCTAAAATTACTATAGTTAGTCTTAATAAATTATGAAAAAGTTTTTTTGAATATTTCTTGAGAGGTAGTCGCTCACAACTGAAATTTGCAGAAATTGCGATCGGCTTTTGAAGCTTTGTAATTTATTACAAATAGAAACAGGCCGGAGAGCCTGTTGCTTCTTCCTTCTTTCCTGTTGATTCTTCCTTCCCTCAACTGTCAACTGTCCACTGTCAACTGACTACTGCACTTGACTGCCGTGGGCGCGGGGGTCGGAACTACTTGTTTTCACAGGCGCTATGGGGGGAGTAAAATCAGAAATTTGACCGGAAGATTGCGAGTGTGGTAGGGGTTTTCCTGCAATT
>JBDTEI010000477.1:0-12856 GCA_039922675.1 Microcoleus sp. | reverse complement strand
GTGCAGTACGATTAAGTCGCGCTCTTGATAGCCTGCGGTTTCCTGGAGTTGTTGGAAGTAGCCGTCGAGGGCTTGCAGGATTTGCTCTTTTTCGGTGTCGCTAAGCGCATCTTTCGCTAACAAATTGTGAATTTCTGGACTCTCACCGACGGGCCAGCGGTTGAGTTGAATGTTTAAGGGAGCGAGTTCGCGGGTAATGTCGCTCAGTTGAGTGTAGGTTGTACCGTTTTCGTGTCGCAGGATAGCCATTTTTTGCACGTTCCAATTTTTGGCGATAAACAGACACGGCGAAATACCTTTGTCGATCGCGCCTGCCGCTGAAAAACCATTTTAACTCTGATTTGCACAGACACCAACGGCCTGTTCGACAAGAGTTCAATTTTGTCGCGATAAGATTGATAAGTTAGGTGTCAGTCTGTACCGCCGGCGGTCAGGCATACTGATTTTATTCATGTAACTTTTGCAACAACTATGCCTACTTATACTGGAATTTCTAGCGAAGCATTTCAGCATCCCCTCGATCGCCAAGCCGAGACAGCACTACGCAGCGTACCTGGATTTGACTTAATTGCCAGCAAATTTGTAGAATTTGTCTACGAACGACCGCAATTCGTTTACCTAATGGGAAATAGCATTCAAGTCGGGCCGCGCCAATATGCCAGCATCTATCACATATTTCGGGAGTGCGTGCAGGATTTAGATGTTTTTCCCGAACCGGGTTTGTTTGTTTCTCAAAATCCCTCAGTTAACAGCTATGCCCTAGGAAAAAACCAGCCCTACATAGTGTTAAACACAGGTCTTTTAGACTTGTTGGACGAGGCAGAAATCAAGGTAGTGCTGGCTCACGAGTTGGGACACATTAAATGCGGCCATCCAACTTTAAATCAAATGGCGATGTGGGCGATGAGCATTGCATCGACAATTGGTGAGATGACTTTTGGGCTGGGAAATATTGTCGGTAGCGGTTTAATTTTTGCTTTTTACGAGTGGCGACGCAAGGCGGAATTGTCAGCAGACAGGGCGGCTTTGTTGGTGACGGATGATTTGAACGGCGTGATGAAAACGATGATGAAACTTGCGGGAGTTAGCAGTAAATATGCTGACCAATGCAGTTTGCAAGAGTTTATCCGCCAGTCTGACAATTATCAAGAGCTCGATCGCGACAATCTCAATCAAGTGTATAAATTTTTACTGTACAACGGCGGTCAAGGCGTGATGCTGAGCCACCCTTTCCCGGTGGAACGCCTGCGGTATTTGCGAGATTGGGCCAGTTCGGAGGAATACCGCCAAATTAAGCTGGGAAACTACAAGCGGGCTGTGGCTGAGGGTGCGGTTGATGTGAAGTCCCAAGCGCCTAACAGCGAGACGGAGGCTTTGCGCCGTCAGATTGAAGAATTGCAGCGGGAGATCGATCGACAAAAATCCCAGCAAAAATAACTTTAGGGTGTGCCGCAACCACCTGGCGGCTACAATTAGCGCGTTATACCATTTTTCTAAAGATATGCTATGGATGAATTCTTAGCCCCCCCTTAGTAAGGGGGGGTTGGGGGGGTAATATCTAGCGCTACTTTATGAAATTGGTATTACACCACTGTTTGCGTAAGTCTGGGAAAATTTACCGGATTTGGGTGAGGGAGGAAAGTATAAGGAAGACAGGCTAGTGAGAGACTTACTCGCAACTGGCCTCCAATCTAAAAACTGTCCTCTCCTTTCTGAAATCTGTTTCACAGAAGGTGTAGTTTAAATCTAGATAAGCTTTTAACTCAATCGGGCTAGGAAAAAAATGATTATTGATAAAGCAATGAATACTCACAAGCCAACTTCTAATTTTTTCGGCAATGTCGGAAAAGTTGCGATCGCCCTAACTGTATTAGCCGCCGGCATGGCATTTACAAATCCTCCCAGAGATAAATACCTAACTTATGCTTCCGGCGTCCTCCAAACCGAGTTGGAAAGCACTGTGTGCAAGGATTCTCGCGTACCTCAAGCTTTGAGCGGCGTTGCAGAAACGTTGATCGGGAGTTGCAAAAATTTGCTGACTTCGCAGCGCGGATCGATCGAACATTTGCTCGACAATACAACGGAACGTCAGAACTTAGGCGTTGTCAGCGTTTACACAACTCAACTGGGTAAAAAAAGCTATCAAACGGTTGGAGCTTTTGGGAATTTCGTTACCCTCCCACCTAGTGCCCAAAATGCTCAAAAGTAGGATTGAATTAGGTTAAATTCTAGAAACCGGGTTTTGGATAAAGCCCGGTTTTTACGTAGGTAATTGTATCTAAGCAACTCTCGAATAATTCGGATACTGCCAGTAAATATTTTTAATCAATGTCGCGATTAGAATCCAAATATTAAGTTTTCTTAAAAATAAAATATTATGGTGCCAATTTATATTAAGATGAGCGATATCAAGTTTTATCTTTTATAAATAAGCAGATGGCAATGCAATTAAGTAAGGGTGAAAGATTTAATATTTCTCAAGAAGCGCCGGATTTGAAAAAAATGGCGATCGCCCTGGGTTGGCAGGTGACAGAGGCCGGACAAAGCTACGAGATTGATGTTTCTGCATTTATGCTAGGTTCCGACGGCAAAGTACCTAACGATGAATATTTGATCTTTTACAATAATCTGCAATCCTCTGACGGTTCGGTACTGCAATCGATTCCTGAAAACAACCCAGGTAAAGAAAATAAGACTATTTACGGCGTTATCTTAGAAAAAGTTAATCCTGAAATTGTTGAAATAACTTTTGTTGTCACTATTCACGAAGCTGAGAAAATTAAGGCAAATTTTAGCAATATCAGAAATAGCTTTATCAAAATTGTCAATTTGGATACGGGAAGCGAGCTTGTTCGATATGAATTAACAGAGAACTTTTCGCTAGAGACTGCTGTAGAATTTGGTCGCTTATATCGTAAGAATGGAGAGTGGAGATTTCAGGCGGTAGGAGAAGGATATCAAGCTGGATTAAAGAGTTTTGTTGATAAGTATTGTAGCTGAAATAGCAATAAGATTGCTGCATTTAATGGAGGTTAGGGGCGATAGGCCTTAATCCAAGTTTATTGAATTATATGTAAGTAAATCTTCGTAAATCCGGCTACAAAAAGCAAATATTTTTAATCTAGACTGCTATTATATGCAGACCAATATTAAGTCTTATTAAAAACAAAAAATTTTGACACCAATTTATATTAAAGTTAGCGATATCAATTTTTATCTTTTATAAATAAGCAGATGGCAATGCAATTGAGTAAGGGTGAAAGATTTAATATTTCTCAAGAAGCGCCGGATTTGAAAAAAATGGCGATCGCCCTCGGTTGGCAAGTGACAGAGGCAGGACAAAGCTACGAGATTGATGTCTCTGCATTTATGCTAAGTTCTGACGGCAAAGTACCTAATGACAAATATTTTATATTTTACAATAATCTGCAATCCTCTGACGGTTCGGTACTGCAATCGATTCCTGAAAAGAACAACCAAGGTAAAGAGAATAAGACTATTTACGGCGTTACCTTAGAAAGAGTTAATCCTGAAATAGTCGAAATAATTTTTGTAGTCACTATTCACGAAGGACATAAAATTAATTCTAACTTTAGCAATGTCACAAATAGTTTTATCAAAATTTATAATTTTGATACGGGAAGCGAACTTGTACGGTATGAGTTAAAAGAGAATTTTTCAGGAGAAACTGCTGTAGAATTTGGTCGTTTGTATCGCAAGAAAGAAGAGTGGAGATTTCAGGCGGTAGGACAAGGATATCAAGCTGGATTGCAGAGTTTTGTTGATAAGTATTGTACCAAAAATAGCAATAACACTGCTCCAATTACTAACGAGTTGGCAACGGAAAGCGCTGCTGGTGATTTGCCTTTGACGGAGAGTGAGTCGGAGGTGCAGTCAGCAGCGGAACCTTCGGGCGAAACAGTGAGTCGGCGACGATCGCAAATTAACCATCAAGTTAATTCGGGAAGCCGTAAAATACCGCTAGCTTTAGCGGCAAGTTTAGGGGTTTTGGTGCTGGGGACAGGTGCAGTCGCGCTCGTATTTATGCGATCGGGAAATGAAACGCTGAAGCAATCAAAAATACTAACCGTTGAAACGCAGAATGCAGCGCAAGCAACCGATATCAACCTGCTCAGAAGTTTCGATAAACGACTTAAAGAAACGATCGCGAATTTAGAACAAATTCCTAACTTCCCCGGCTTTGGATATCAACAGGCGAGAATTGATTTGCTGACACTAAGCCCGAATTTGGTTGCTGTAGAGCAAAATTTACAGGCGGCAGAAAGTTTAGAAAAAGCTCAAAAGTTGGCGATGGAAGCTGCCGTGCTCGTGCAAAAACCGCCTCATCCAATGGAAGTTTGGCATCAGTCGCAGGGTAAATGGCAACAGGCGATCGGGCTTTTAGAAGCGATCGAGTCGCGTACACCTGTCTATACTTTAGCTCAAAATAAGTTATCTAATTACCGAAAAAATCTCGCTGTTATCAGTCAAAGAGTGGCGATCGCTCAAAAAGCCACCAACTTCAGCAACCAAGGTTCTTTAAAAATTCAAAAGGGAGATGTTCCTGGGGCGATCGCCAATTTTACTCAAGCTTTAGGGCTGAATGCCAACATACCCCAAGCTTATCTCGGATTGGGAATTGCTAGCTCACAACAGGGAAACAAGCAGCAGGCAATTTACAATTACGATCGAGCGCTGCAATTCAATCCTAACCTGGCAGAAGCTTATTTTGGTCGAGGTCAAGCATACTATGAATTGGGAAATAACCAAAAGGCGATCGGGAATTACGAACAAGCTATTCGCGTCAATCCTGATTATGGTTTGGCTTATTTGGAACGAGGCGCTATTCGCTGTATGCTGGGAACAAAATCGCAAGCCGTAGCAGATTTCGATCGAGCTGGAAAACTTTTTTCAAAGCAGGGAGACGGAAACAATTACAAATTAGCCCAAAGCTTTATTAATGATTGTAAAGAACCGACTGCACCGGCTGTAATCTGCGATTATCGAAGGAATATCGATTCCTTGGGCAGACCCTGCGGTGGATCTGTTAATGTTCCGATTATAATTAGAAGAAAATCTGCGATCGCTCCTGCCAACTCTGACTCTACTGAGATTAACAGCAATAGCAGCAAGCCCCAAATCTCGCCAATAGATTCTGATAGCAGCAGCACAAAAACTCGACGCAGGAAAAGAAATAAAAGGTAATACCATTTTAGATTTTAGATTTTAGATTTTAGATGATACCAAATCCGGGATTGATACCCTCTTTACTCTTTAGCCTGCGGAGGCGGGCTTCGTTTGTATAGAAGCGGTTTAAACCGCCGAATCATCTACGAACGGTTTTTGTTATGGTAATTGACCGGACATAATATTAGTTAATAGATGACAAAATGTGCTGGTAAGCATCGATGGTTTGTCGGGCGAGATTTTCCCAGTTATAATACTTTTTGGCATACTCCCTGCCATTCAATCCCCGCCGATGGCGCTCCTCTGGCGCGAGTAATGCTTGTGCGATCGCCTGTGCGATCGCCCCTACATCCAAAGCAGCAACCCAGCCCGCCTCTGCTTGCTCGATGTCTTCGGAAATCTGTACGCGATCGGAAATAGCAACAGGTACACCAGCGGCCATCGCTTCTGCAACAGCAATGCCAAAGTTTTCGTAATAGGAAGGCAACACAAATAAGTCAGCCTTTCTCAATAGTTCAATTTTATAATTACCGCTAACAAAGCCAGTGATTGTAGTAAATTTTTCTAAATTTGAATTTGCTATTATTTCGTTAATTTTTGTTTCATAGTCGGCATTTTGCGGATTAGAACCTGCTAAAATAAACTGAAAATTTATGCCGTCTGCTAAAATACTTTCCAGTGCTGGAATGAGCAAATCTAACCCTTTTTTAGGTTCAATTCTGGACATAAATAATATGATTGGTATTTCAGAATCCGGCAATATCTCAGGATACAAATCTGCCGTCACCCCCAAGGGAATCACCAAATCTAGTGGCAAAAATTTTTGTGGAACAGGCATCTTACCTATGCTATATTGTGGAATAGGCATCTTGCCTGTGCCATCCAAACCAAATCTTTCTGAAATTTTAGCTTCTTGTTTGCTAGTGAAGTGAATCGCTGCCGCACCTGCTAAATTAGGGCGTTCTAAAAGTGCAGCATAAATCTGTTTCAAGCACTTTTTTTTCTGCAAATCTGCCGGGTCAAGCATACCGCAGGGACGCATAATATACGGCAACTTATGATATCGCGCAATTGTAGCCGCAAAAGTAGTTACTGGCGAGAACAAAGCGTGAATGTGAGCGAGGTCAAATTGCTGCGCATTTTGATTTAACCACTGCAATAAACTCAGGGAAAACTTATATCTGCGGAATGGAGAACAGCGGAAATAAATAATCTGATAGCCGTTTTGTTTGATTGGTTGATTTAAGGGTACATCTAAGGGAGGTTGGCCGATATCTCCATTAGAATCTGTGGTGATAATTGTAACATCAATGCCTTGGGAAGCGAGGGCGGCAGAAAGTCCCAGTACCATTTGACTCGGGCCGCCGTAGACTAGGGAAATTGAAGGGATAATTTGGATAATTCGCATGGGGGCTAGTTCTTTAAATTAATCTACCAACATTTCCCATTACAAATTTAATTATCTGGAAAAGGCTGCCCGCCTAGCTGTTCAGCTTCCTCTCTCTTTGTTGCTGTAATTTGGGTATTGTGAGATACTTTCTTGGAATAATCATACATTTCACTGGCTTTAGCTTCAGCGGCTTTGACAATTTCTAGGATTTCCAGCAGTACGCTTTCATCTGGTAATTGTTTCATGGCAATACCTCTAATCTCTCAATTATTTTATCGATCATCATTTTAGATTCTGGAGCTATATGTAGCAAGGCTGCTAAATAATCTCCTGCTTTTTGAACATCTGCATCGGGCACACCATCCAGCAATATATTGTTCACAATGTTCTCGGCTTGTAAGCGAGTACCTGCTACGCAGAATTGAAAATTACTGATCGCAGAAAAGTATTGCATCAGTATTTCATTTTGGGGAAAAAGAGACATTGCTCTTCTCAGTGCAAAAAGTCCCTGCGTTGCTTGGCGATCGGTATCGTTTAGTAACTCGTAGAGTTGCTCAACCAAAGGTCGTATGTCGGAAGGAATAGACATTTACCACAGTTTTTATTTGACACTTGCATTATACTGCTAATTAGAAGGAAGAAGGAAGAAGAAATAAGGAAGAAGGCATGAAAGGCTTCGCGAGCGGGTGAAAGGAAGAAGAAAGAAGGCTTGAGTTATCGTTGCGACAGCAGGAATAATACATATACAGCCAGCTTGAGCGCGACGCGAGCTGTATTTTACGTTTAATTAAATGGATTTACTTAAAAGTTATAACAATTCTTTGTAAAAGTCTAACAACTGCTCAGCTAAAGCTTGATTTGTGTAATTGCCGATCGCTCTATGATAACCCCGATCGCCCAAATCGGCCGCCAAATCCCGCCGCTCCATCAATTCCCGCAAACAATCGCGCAAAACCCCTGCATTTCCCTCGGGGAATATCAGCCCCGCATCGCCGATGACGTGGGGAATTTCCCCGCAGTCGGAACCGATAACCGGAATTTTACAGGCCATCGCTTCAATTAAAACATGACCGAATTGTTCTTTCCAACCCACCGCAGTCAAAGTTTTGAATTTATAGCTGGTTTGCGAGGGCAATACCAAACAGTTCATTAAGTTAATGTAGGGGGGAATTTCTTCGTGGGAAACGCTTTCTACCCAAACTATGCGGTCGCTGATACCCCATTCTATACATTTTGCTGCCAGGTGCGATCGCAATTTACCTTGTCCTACTAACAGCCACTTCCAAGAGCGTTCTTTCAACCCTGCCAATGATTCAGCTAAAGTTAGCAGTCCTTTTTCTTCGACAAATCGCCCTACAAATCCTACCATAAAATCTGTCTGTTCAATGCCGAATTTTTGCAATAAATTAGCGTCTTTACCAGTGCGACGAAACAAAGTTTCATCTACTCCGAGTTGCGGCATTACTGCCATCGCACCTGTGTAGCCCCGCTCGCGCAAAATTTTAGCTCCGTCTAGGTTGCCTGCAATAATTCCTTCAGTGTGATTGAGATTGTAATTTTCTAAGACTGAAACGGGCCAATTCAATTTATAAGGCAGATTCCACCAGGTAAATAATATATTTTTAGCTTGGAGTTTGAGTAATTTATTGAGTATAATTAATTGGGTATAGGCTAGGGATTTTGAACCTTGTTCGACTTGAATGATCTGGGGCTGGAATTCCTGCAATAGTTTAATTATATCTGTCCCAAATGTTAGCAAGCCTTGATTATTTTGACTAAAGTTCGAGATAGGAACTATTTTAAATGAGTCTTTTTGATAAAATTCCGTTTCTATGATTTTATTTTGTACGCCTCCTGGTTTCCACCATCGCGGCACTACAATAGTTACTTCAATGTCGGGTTCTATGTTGGCTAATATTTTATATTTTTCCCTATTTATGTCCACTATATACGTGTGGCTAACAACCAAGATTCTCATTGTTATGTCATTGGTAATTGATAGTTAGTAATTGTAATTATTTAATGTTAATGTTATCTTGGTTGGTGTAAATTTGTCCGTCGTTCCATAGGGATTTGATGAGTGTGACGATCGCGCTAATTAAGCCGATGATATAAAAAGTAAGTCGAATGATGATTTTAACGGGCGATCGGCTTTTATGACAAGGCGGATTCCCCAAAACGTGGCAGTCAAAGAGTTTGAGAAAAAATCGCAGGCATTGAAAGGGTGTTAAATTTTTCAATCCCATCAGGAAGTGGTTGTGATAAAATGTGATTTGATATTCGATCGATCGCGTGCTGACATCGTGACATCCGCCGCTCTCCTCCCCCAAGTGAACTAAACAGGCATTGGGATCGTACCAAATTTTCATGTTAGTCGATCGCAATCTCAAACAAAAATCCGACTCCTCCCGCACCGCACTCCCTACAAACCGCTCATCAAACGTCAAACCCCACTCGGCAAAAACCTCCCTGCGAAACGACATATTGCAGCCTCTAGCCGAGAGTACCTGCTGCGGTTTGACTGTATGCACCAAATCGATAAAATACCAAGCAATACCCGCATCCATCGCTTCTGGGGGCAAAAAATCGATCGCCAAATCGCCTCCAGAATTGCCCAATTTCATTCTGTCAAAAACCCTGCCCGCCACACATCCCACATCCGGTTTTTCTAAATAATTGCCAGCATGAGCCACCAAAAAACCATCCGGCAATTGTACATCATCATCAAGAAATAAAATAATCTCTCCAACTGCGCGCCGCACTGCATAATTTCGAGCTCCCGGCAAACTCGCCCAATCTACCCGAAACCACCGAATTTTTCCCGCAGTTGCCAATTCCTCTAAATAAACTTGAGTTTCTGATTCGTGGGTGCGAGTTTGATCGATTACCAGCACTTCAAAATTAGGGTAATTTTGCCGAATCGCATCAGCCAATGTCTCTCGCAGGGGTTGCTCGCGGTTGTAGGTAGGTATCACAACAGAAATCATCATTCGCAGTTGCCACTTTAATTATTTCTCTAAACGCCAAAGCCACACATCGCCCGGTTTATAAATTGGTGTGATTTTATATTTTTGCACTTGTTCTAGTTCAAATTGCAATAGCTCGGTGCTTCGGTAGAGAAATACATCGCTAAAACCATCAGGAATTTTGACTTGCTCGGGTTTAACTGCCACCAAAAGCTGTACTTGCGGCTTCAGCAGATAGCTGAAAGACAGTATTTTTCCGGTGATGTTATTGCCTCCGTGACAGATTACTAAAGGTTTTTTTGCTTGATTCACAATCGCGGCTACTGCGAGATTGTATTTAGTGCTAGAAGGATATTTGTTCCACCAAAGTTGCGACTGCGAGCTGACGGCACAAGAAATTATTTCACTCGAAATGAGCGCGATCAAACCGAGCTGCCAGAGTTTTTGTTGTCGGGGATTGTTGGCGGCTATAATTTTAGCGGTGAACAGGTAGGCAACAGCTAGCTGGATTCCTAAAGTATAGGGAACCAGATAGCGATCGGCAACGCCTCCTACTGCTATCAATACTATCGCTGTAATTCCGATCTCTGTCAAGACAAACAGCCAAACTCGTTTGGGGGTTGAGCGGTAGAGCGAGGATATTGAATGTGCGATCGCAAACAGCAATAGAGCCACTATAATCAGTCTGATTAAATCTGTAGTATTGCTAGAACCTAATTTGATAATTCCGCCCGCCCAATGGGTGTCAATAAAATTTCGGCAGGTGATGATAATTAAAGGTTTAAGTGAAGATATCGAAGACCGGAAAAGATGGGGCAAGCCTACTGTTGCAGCGACTTTTGGCGAATTATAAACTAATACGAAAATCCAAGGACTAAAAATGCTTGTTGCCGCTACAGAAGCTAGTAAATAAGTAATTAATGTTTGGCGAAAACGGAAGTTTTCAGTTATGATTACATAGATGCCGTGGACGAATATTACTAGAAAAAATAATAAACTAGAATACAGTCCTAAGGTCAGGGCGATCGCATAAATAGACCAAACTGCTTTACTCCATTTAGATGTGGTGGGAGATTTTTGTAGGGCGATCGCCCGCAGCAGAATTGCATTCGACAGCAAGACGAGGACTGCAAACATCATGTACGGTCTTGCCTCCTGCGCGTACAAGACGTGAAACGGCGACACAGCGGTGATTGTTGCAGCCATCCATCCCGCAGAGGGAGACCGAAATAATTCCCAGCACAGCCAATAAATGCTGGGAAAAACTAACAAACTAATCCAAGCTGAAAGACTTCTGACAGTCGCCACTTGCGGGCCGAACAACTGCACCCAAAATCGGGCTAAAATAAAATACAGCGGCGGGAGTTGAGGTTCTTCTGTAGCTAAACCTTTAACTGTATCCAACCAGCTTTTTTCAGGATTTATCTGCTGATATTTCTGCTGCAAATCTTCGACGCTAATTATTCGGCCTTGAAAATCTTGCTGCACCATTTCCGTCCAGGTGTAGCCAGAAATTCGCAGCGAGGTAATAGATTCGTCGAAGGAGTAGACTTTGCGATCGAGGTTAGTAAAGCGAAAAAATATCCCCGTTATTAATATGACGACAATTAAAATTTTTAACCAAGTTCGATGCACCGACCCATTTTGAATTGATTTGCTGTTCATAAAATCAGAAATGGGAAAAGAAGAAAGAAGAATTTAGCGATCTAGTATAGAGGTAATAAGTCTGAGGAAATAAGAGTGAGAAATTAGTTCAATATCCCCTGGATTTTCCTCTAGGGTTATTTCTCCCTCCTTCTTCCTTCTTCCTTCTTCCTTCTTCCTTCTTCCTTCAGATTAATTCCCCATTTCCATCAAATAGCGATGTGTTGCTGAACGGCTAAAACTAAATTTTCAGTCCAGAAATTAGCTAATTCGCTGCTGGCAGCTTCTACCATAACTCGGATCAGCGGTTCAGTGCCAGAAGCGCGAACCAAAATCCGTCCCTGTTCTCCCATTGCAGTTGTAGCACGGTCGATCGCCTTTTGCATTGGTTCGCACTCGTGCCATCTTAGCCGTTTTTCGCGATCGTCCACCCGCACATTTCGCAGCAACTGCGGGTAAGTTTGGAAACTGTTGCTCACCAATTGTGCTAAAGATTCTCCAGACTCGCGCACCAGCGAAGCCATATGCAAAGCTGTCAGCAAACCATCGCCACTGATACCGAAATGCGGACAAAGAATGTGTCCCGACTGTTCGCCACCCAACATCGCACCGGTATGCTGCATTTCAGCGTGAACGTGCTGATCTCCCACGTTCGTTCTAATTAGTTTGCCCCCCAATTCTTCCCAAGCTCGCTCGAAGCCGAGGTTAGCCATTACAGTAGAAATAATTAAATTGGACGGTAACTGTTGGGTGTTGCGCAATTGCCGGCCCCACAGATAAAGAATGTAATCGCCGTCAATCGCTCGACCTTGGTTGTCAACACCCAAAACTCGATCGGCATCGCCATCAAAAGCAAATCCCAAATCGGCATTGTGCTCCAAAACCGCCGCTTGCAAACTGTCGAGATGAGTAGAACCGCAGTTAACATTAATGCGAGATCCATCAGGAGAGTTGTGCAAACAGATCACATCCGCCCCCATTTGCTCAAATACCTGCGGTGCCAAACCAGCCGCCGCCCCCCAAGCCAAATCCAAAACCACCCGCATTCCAGACAAATTCATCTGTTTCAGCGAATCAGAGAGAGAAACAGCATAATCTTTCACCAACTCCTGGCGGTGGTAGTGTTGTCCCAAAGCAAAACTAGCAACCGGAACCTTAGCCCCCCGGATGCCGGCTTCTATTTGTTCCTGCAACTGTTGCGACAGCTTCGAGCCGTTTGAGCCAAAAAACTTAATCCCGTTATCTTCAGGGGGATTGTGGCTAGCCGAAATCATCACTCCGCCGACAGACTCCGAAATGCTTGCCAGATGAGCAACACAGGGAGTCGGACACAAGCCCAAATTCCACACTTCCAAACCGGCGGCTGTCAAACCCGCAGACAGCGCCATTGCCAGCATATCGCTAGAATTCCTGCTGTCTTGTCCCAAAATAACCGGGCCTTGGTTGGGGGAATTTTGGCGCATAACTTGCCCAGCCCAGAAGCCAACTTGCAGGGCTAGGGGTGCATTTAGCAATTCTCCAACTTTCCCGCGAATGCCGTCTGTGCCGAAGAGTTTGGTATTTGGCAGCGGCGCGCTATCTCCCAGCAGAATCGCATCGCGTTTGGCTGGCTGTACCGAGTTAGCAGCCGGAAATTCGCTACCACGATGGCGCGAAGGTGTCTGAACCA
>JBDTEI010000476.1:0-12327 GCA_039922675.1 Microcoleus sp. | reverse complement strand
AAATTAATTTTAATCCGTCACGGACAGAGCCTTTGGAATGCGGAGAATAAATTTACGGGATGGGTTGATGTTCCTTTGGGCGAACAGGGACGGGCAGAAGCAACGATCGCCTCGTGCAAACTGAAGGATTATCGAGTCAGAGTTTGTTTTACGAGTATGTTGTTTCGAGCGATCGAAACTGCGATCGTGATCTTGACAGAAGTAGATGATATTTGCGACGGCAGAATTCCGATTATCAAGCATGGGACAGACGATCGAGACTGGCATGGCTGGGATCAATACAAGGGCGATCGCGAACAGGAGCTACCAGTTTATCCCACAGCTATGCTAGATGAACGTTACTATGGCGAACTGCAAGGGTTGAACAAAGCTGAAACCGCCGCCAAATTTGGCTCATTGCAGGTGCAACTCTGGCGGCGATCCTATGCTGGGGCTCCACCGGGCGGCGAAAGTTTGGCGGATACGGTGAAGCGTACTGTACCATTTTTTCGCGATCGCATTTTACCGCACTTAATTGCCGGAGAGAATGTGTTGATTGCAGCGCATGGCAACTCACTCCGTGCCATTATTAAGCACCTGGAAAATCTATCTGAAGCGGAGATTGTGAACGTTGAGTTAGGAACTGCAATTCCCATTGTCTACGATATTGATCCTCGCGGTCAGATTACTGACAAAGTTATTTTGACTTGAGAGGCGATCGCCATTTGTACAGCCGTGATATCTCGCTTGGAAATCTTAGAAGTGACGATTAATCACATCATTGGATAGAAGATAGCCAAGTTTTGGCTGTACCAATTGCCGCTATTGGTAAACTTTATCAACCCCGAATTTGGGCGGGACTCAAAAGTGTTGTTATGGTAATCCGTGTCCGTCATCTTTGGAATAAGACCACAAGTGAGGTTCATTTTTATCTGACTTCTTTAGAACATGATGCCGAACTTTCATGTCAGGCAATCCGCAAACATTGGAGCATTGAAAATCAGATTCATTGGGTTCTCGACTGTACTTTTGGTGCGGAGTAAGTCCTAGGGTTGTTTCCACGGGCGATTGTCGGTGCGTCGCCACTCGAAAAGTCGATATAATTTAGGGATTAATCGTGGCGACGCACCCTACGCATACTGATTACCTGTCATTTAATTGCAGTAATTAAGCTCATTTTCTAAGTATTTGGAAAAGTGCCAAGTAGGCATTTCTAATTCGTCCTCAGTGGCATAATTTTCAGTTGAATTCTCTCGACTTTGAAAAAAGTAGTAGAGGTTAGCCACAGTTAAATCGGATATTTCTTGCCAGTTCGAGGCAGCTAAAGCTGGATAGCCAGTTGCGATCGCCTGCTGGCAGACATAAAATTCGTATCCCCGGCGCAGTTCCGGCTTCAGAGCGAAGGCTAGCTGGTCGCGCAAGGATAAAAAGTGAGACTTTTGCTTTAAATTTTCATAAACTGAAGGTTCCGCAGCTAATACCTCAAATGTAGTGTGGATGCTGCTTTTTAAATGCTCGCCGCAGAGTTTATCTAAACTAGCTAACTGGTGCTGCTCTTTGGGAGACAAAGTTTGCATCCAATCTACCTCATTTTGCCAAAATTCTATTACACTTAAATCCTGACCGAGAATCCTGGTAACTTCTGGAAATAAAAAATCTAGTTCTGATTCCGATTGACATCCTTTCACAACAGTTAGAAGATCTTGACGAATTTTTGATTGGAGTTTGAGCAGGCGCGAGCTCACGATATCATCAGCCCGCTGCAACTGAAACGTGACGCCCAGCGCCAGCTCTATCGCCCAAACACATTCCATTTGCCGGAGCTGTCCGGCAGAACACAGCCCCTCCAACAAACAGGGATTGTCATAAATTTTTAAAGCCTCAAACAGCATATCCCGCCCGCTATTAATTTCCGAATTTCTAAGCTTGAGCTCCGCCACTGTCAGGGCTGACTGGCAGCGTTTGATAGCTTTAGAAAAAATATCGTAACCGTTAACCAGTTTCTGGCGGTGCATTTCAAAACTAGAGTCGTGAGCTACCTTAAAAATCTGCTGGATCACCTCTACTCCCTTATCTTTGAGGATGTATCGGAGATCGATAAACCCGTCTTTAATTTTTAGCTTCTGGTGCTTTGCCTCTTCTCTGATTTTTAATACTTGATCGAGGTTTACTGCTGACAAAACTGTGCTCGATACAGTGCCAATACCGATGACGGCAGCAGTCGCTTGCATCACAGCCAAATTAATTTTCAGACAGTTAAGCATTCTGTATATTTTTTGAAACCCCTGGTGAGTTTGAGCAAGCTGCAACGGCGCCACAGTCACGTACACGGGAGCTACCAGCGGCTGTATGGGCCCGCCTCCGGCTAGCTGTGCGAGCAATCCTAGAACTCCGCGATGGGGTAGAGTTGCAGTTGTTGATTGATAAAATATTTTTGCAATCTCCACAAACTCCCCTGTCACGGGATCTCTAGCTGCGGGGAGCAATTTTCCTGTTTTGGTGGCAGGCTGTACGAGGTTGCCAGTATTGAGTCTAGCCTGAGTTGCAGGGGTGAATACATAATCCATGTTGTAACACCAGTTTAAAAAAAGAACGTAACTGTAGGCCAGTGCTCCAAACCATGATAGTCATCAGTCATTCCCCATTCCCAATTCTCAAATCGAAAAATGGAAAATCTCAAATGGTATGACTCAGTTTGCATTCAAAAAGGCAGATGTTTTGTATTGTATGCTATTTAGGGAAAGGAGGAATGAAAGGAAATGAATGAGTATCTGAAGGTATTTCAGGCTATTACCCAGTTTAGCGATCGATTAGTCGCAGATGAATATCAATCCGTGGAGATTAAACAGTCAGCTACCCACCTCAGCCTAGATGTGGAACCTTGTATTGAGGAAATCAAGCAGTCTGCCCTCAGACTCAAGGGGTTAATTCAGGTATGTTTCAAAGATGTATCTCAGGCTGAGGATGTCTGGAATAGTAAGCCGAGAATTGCTAAAGCATCTGCTATTGATATCTGGGAGCAAATTGGCGAACTAAGCGGATGTGATGTCAGAATTCGCAGTTTAGGAAAACAGGGCAAATATGATGCTGTTGTTAAAGTTCGCAAATCCTGGAGCGACAAGGCTACAAAGTTAAAAAATCAGTGGTTTTTGTGGGATAAAAAGCAGGAAGTCTTTAAAAGAGATACTATCGGTTTTTTTGAAAAAGATAATTTGCACAAAGAGTTGCGGAATGAAGTTGATTACCAGGTTGAGCGAGTAATTTTGATTGTGGAGAATGAACTTAATTTAATTTTTAAAGAATTACAATCTATTGATATAGAAAAAATTGAAATTTGTATTGAATGCTTCGACTTCAACAGTCAATCAAGGGTTAGAGAGCGACTGCAATCAATAGGCGGCGAGATTGTGTCGAAGTTTACGGAACCTCTAAAATATTTGCCTGAGTCTTATATGAAGACTTTTAAAGAAACCCTGAGAGATCCTGTAGAAATTCTGGTTCATAAAAGCAAGATAGGAATTAGTTTGATCGATTTTGAAGAGTCTTGTAAAGTGATTGGCTCAATCCTGGATGATTTGATTTTAGAAATTTTTGATGAGCGCATGAAACTGGCTATTCAAACTGTTGAAAAAGCGATGATGTTCTACAATAATTTTTTAGAAAAGCAGGCGCGGTATCAGCAAGAGACAGCCGAACAGCGAGCGATGGAAAAAGATTGGATTGAATACCAGCGGCAGCAACTCAGGGAAGTTGAGCAGTATATTGAATCAGTCATTAGTCATTAGTCATTGGTCATTAGTCATTAGTCATTAGTCATTAGACCTCTTGCAAAAATCCGAAAATACCCTGAAATCATCTGCGTCAATCGGTGTTGCATCTGCCCGATATCTGCGGTTGCTCTATGACTCGAAGATTTCTGCAAGAGGTCTATTGGTCATTAGTCATTAGTCATTAGTCATTAGTGATTGGTCATTAGTGATTGGTCATTAGTCATTAGTCATTAGTCATTAGTCATTAGTGCTGTCCCTGCTTGCGAATAGTAGTCATTAGTCATTAGTCATTTGTCATTGGCTGCAACACCAGGCTCAAGAAACCGGCTTTTTTCAAGATTAATGGTTTTGGGCAAGATTTTAGTTAAAAAATCCGGTTTCTGCGTACTCCTGCGTCCAAGACAAAATTACCAATTACACAAAATGCTAGCGTACATCTCACCAACTGTTTCTGAGAAAGGCTATACAATCCACAAAATTAGACCTCTTGCAAAAATCTTCGAGTCATAGAGCAACCGCAGATATCGGGCAGATGCAACACCGATTGACGCAGATGATTTCAGGGTATTTTCTGATTTTTGCAAGAGGTCTATTAAATCAGGGAGACAAAAAAAATAGATTTTAGTTCAAACTCCTAGTAAAGGCTGTGGAGTCAATCTAAAATCTAAAATCTAAAATCGATTGACTTTAGTTTCAACTCCCAGTAAAGGCTGTGGAGTTAATCTAAAATCTCAACTCTAAAATCTAAAATATAAAATCAAAAAGCTAACATCGATTGACCGCTGAGTTCGTAAACGATCGCACCCAAAGACGCCAGACTGGCTAAAATCAGCATTCCAGCGGGCATAAACTTGCGAGTTTTGGCCAGGCGTACAATAAAGACTACTGCTAAAACAGCGGAGATTGCTGCTGCTAATGTTAAACCCCAAGTTTGTCCCATGAGTTGTGCGGTGCCGGCAAAAATTAACAGCGAACCGCTAATCAAGCCGGAAATGAGCGAGGCTTGGCTTTTGGCTTTGATGTAACCCATGATGCCACCAATCAATGTCAAAACGCCGTAGCCGATCGCCGCTGCTGTACCTAAACTCATTTTTAATCCTCTAAATTTCACAAGTGCATCTCAATTTATACAGCGAGACCTGCAATTCCGGTCACGAATTGTTAGAAAATTTATTAAACCCAGTCCGAATATCTATCTGTTATACAATTGGTATTATGTCAGCCCTAACTTCTGGTGCGATCGCCCAAATCCGTTACCTCCAACGCCAAGCAGCATCCCTGCTGCTGTATCAATCGGTTCTCAAAAGCCCAGCAGGTCAAGCTTTTCTAGACTTGCTGCAAGCTCTCCACCACAGCGAAGTCAGCGGTTTGGACTGTCAGGTTGCTTACGGCAACTGGTTCAAAGTTCAGGCTGCTAAAAATCTGAGCTGGAAAGATTCCCTGATTTCCGAAATTCTCAAAGACGAAAATCCCTTTTCTCGCCAAGCTCAACAAACAGATTTTGCGAGTTTGGCGCCCGCTTTGCTAGAAGCAGCCCGACATGATTTAGAAGTGCTGCAAAATATTTACGACTGCACCAGCGAGCAGTTGAGTAAATGGGTGCGGGTAGCGGGTCAACTTGACGCCGTGCCTCCGATTTGGCATTCAGAAACTGTAGCAGAACCAGGCGAGAAGCCGCTGCACGGGAAACTGGAAAAATGGTCGAGCGCTGCGGAATCTTTGGCAGAATATTACCGAAAGTTTGGCACGGGTTTGTTTGCTGAATATCGTGCTTTTGGGTGGCGCGGAGGGCAGTTGACGAGTATTTCGCATCCCGATCGCATAAATTTGAAAGAGTTGGTTTGCTGTGATTGGCAGCGCGATGCTCTAGTGAAAAATACGGAGTTTTTGCTGGCAGGTTATCCGGCTTTGCACGTCTTGCTGTACGGGAGCCGCGGTTCGGGTAAGTCTTCTTTGGTGAAGTCGCTGTTAAATGAATTTGGATCTCGCAATCTGCGCTTGATTGAAGTATCTAAATTTGACTTGCAAGATTTGCCCCTAATTGTCGAGAAGTTGCGGGGAGTTCCTCAAAAGTTTATTATTTTTGTTGACGACCTTTCCTTTGAGGAAGATGATGATGCTTTTAAATCCTTGAAAGTGGTTTTGGAAGGAAATGTCACTGCCCGGCCTCAAAATGTGGTAGTTTACGCCACATCTAACCGCAGACATTTAATTCGAGAGTTTTTTGATGACAGGCCTCGCCCCCGCGAAGGTGATGAAGTTCACGCTTGGGATACTGTGCAGGAAAAACTCTCATTTAGCGATCGCTTTGGCTTGACTTTAACTTTTGAACCTGCGGATCAAAATACTTATTTAACAATTGTCCGACATCTGGCAGAAGGAGCTGGTATCAAGCTCGCTGTTGAGGATTTGGAACACCGCGCTAAGGAATGGGCAACTCGTCGCAACGGGCGATCGGGAAGGACGGCGCGGCAGTTTGTTGATTTTCTGAAGGCTGATTTAGCTTTATTTGACAAGTAGATTGTCTGCGCTCGGAGAGCGGGTTTTACGGGAGATATTGCAAGGCAATTCACGCTCTCAATCAACCCGCCCTCCCTGTACCGAAGGCCACAATAAACAATCTTAATTTTTTCATAATTTTAGTGAGAATAAATAACTCAGCAGATTTGATATAATTGTTGAAATTCCAGCGAAGGAATCTTCCAAAGCTAGAGTCCATAGGGACTCCATGAATCCACTACTCAAAAATGAGGAAAGTATTATGGGTTTATTTGATAAAGTATCGCAGACTCGCCAACAAACTGATGTAACGTTAGGGCCTGCCGAAGCATTTGCGGCGATCGCGCTAATTGCCGTAGCAGCAGACGGTTACATCAATGAGAGCGAAAGTAAAGCGATTAGCGTGACGCTATCTCGGATGCAACTGTTCCGCAGCTATCCCGATGACGTGATGCGAAAAATGCTCGATCGGCTGCTGAACATTCTGCAACGGCAAGGGGTTGAGGTACTGTTTAATGCGGCTTTGGCAAGTCTTCCTGACGAACTTAAAGAAACAGTTTTTGCTGTGACAATTGATATTGCTTTAGCAGATGGGGAGGTTTCAGAAGAAGAAGAAGAACTTTTGAACGATCTTTACAGTGCTTTGGGTATTTCTGAAGAAGTTGCTCTCAAAATTATAGACGTGATGTGGATTAAAAACAAAGGTTAAAAATTTATGGGAAGGGGAAGAAGTCAGCAGGACGAATTTGAGAATAGAAAAAATTAGCTCCTGCTTGCGAGTCGATCGCTTTTCCAGTGCAGGTTTACCGATATGATGGTTGGTAAAATGCAGTTTTAATTTGCGATCGCCCGCTACTACCTCAAATGCCTTTCACTTACACCCGCACTGTGCATTTTCAAGATACCGATGCTGCTGGAGTTGTTTACTTTGCTAACGTTTTGGCGATGTGCCACGAAGCTTACGAGGCATCTATAGCTGCATCGGGAATCAATCTCAAAGCATTTTTCAGCAATCCCGAGGTTGCCTTTCCGATAATTCATGCTAGTGTAGATTTTTATCGCCCACTCTTTGCGGGCGATCGGCTGACGATTCAATTGACGCCCAAACAAGTTGCTGGCGATGAATTTGAAATTGCCTATCAAGTATTTTCAGGGGAAGTTGCAGCAAGAAGCTCAGCTAAAGCTCTGACTAAGCACGCCTCCATTAATGCAGTTAGCAGAACCAGAACACAGTTATCTGAAGACTTAATGCAGTGGATGAGGCAATTTGAGAGTTAAGATTTTAGATAACTTCAATATTTAAATAATAGCAGGGAATGACAGTCAAATTTCTGTTTAGTTTAAAATTTCTTCTGACTTGTTTATATTAAGTAGTTCCACTTAATTAAACGTAAAATACAGAGGAATCAAAAACGAGCGGCTCTAAGCATTCTTTCTTCTTCCTTCTTCCTTCTTCCTTCTTCCTTCTTCCTTCTTCCTTCTTCCTTCTTCCTTCTACTTATGACAAATCGAAATTATGCCATCGTCGGCACGGGAGCTTTAGGCGGATTCTACGGTGCTAGACTGCAAAAAGCCGGTTTAGAAGTTAATTTTTTGCTGCGCAGCGATTACGATCGCGTCAAAAAACACGGTTTGATTATCGAGTCTCCCGAAGGCGACTTTACCCTTCCGCACGTGCGCGCCTACCACGACGCGCAAAAAATGCCTCAGTGCGACGTAGTAATTGTGGCGTTGAAAACCACACAAAATCACTTGTTGCCGAAAATATTGCCGACTTTATTAAAGGATAACGGCGTGGTTTTAGTATTGCAAAACGGATTGAATACGGAACCGGAAGTCGCTAAAATTGTTGGTGCGGAGCGAGTGGTGGGCGGGCTGTGTTTTCTGTGTTCTTATAAAGTTGGGCCCGGTCACATTTGCCACATAGATTACGGTACGATCACGCTTGGCGAATATACCCAAGACTACAGACCAATCGGTATTACTGATAGATTGCACCAGATTGCTAGAGATTTTAAACGCGCTAACATTCAGATTAAAATGAGCGAAGATTTGCTGTTGTCTAGATGGAAAAAGCTGGTTTGGAATATTCCTTATAACGGGCTATCTGTGATTTTGCAGGCCAGAACAGACGAACTGATGGCGAATCGGGATACTCTGATGTTAGTCAAGGAAATCATGGGGGAAGTGGTAGCGGGGGCCAAAAGTTGCGATCGTATTATTCCCGATGATTTTATCTCGCATATGCTGGAATACACTGAGAAAATGAAGCCTTACCGCACCAGCATGAAAATCGATTACGATGAATCGCGGCCCCTAGAAGTTGAGGCGATTTTTGGTAATCCGATCCGGGTGGCAAAAAAAGCAGGTATTAATTTACCGCAAATAGAGGTACTTTACCGAATGTTGAAGTTTGTGGATGTTCAAAGGCAAGAAGCAGAGAGGACGAGAAGGCTGTTAGGTGTGGAGTAATAGATATAGGTGCGATGGTTCGGACTTTAGTCCTCTGATTTATGAGGACTAAATTTCTCACTACGAACCATTTTGATTGCTAGTTCTTGTAATTGTTCTCGATTGAGTTTGCCTTGAGCATTCCGGGGCAGTTGTGCGACGACAACCCAATTTTTCGGTCGCTTAAACTTGCTCAACTTATCTTCTATTGCTACTTGCAAATTTTTGACAGTAACTTCGGAATTAACGGGAACACAAATCGCCGTCACCACTTGACCCCAATCTTTGTCAGGCAAGCCAATTACAGCAACATCGGCAACTAAATTAGTAGTCCTAATGGCGGCTTCGACTTGGGCAGGAAATACGTTTTCTCCGCCTGTGATAATTTTATCGCTGCTGCGTCCGACGATATTTAAGCAGTTATTGTTGTCAAAAAATCCTAAATCGTCTAATTGGAAGTATTGCCGTGAAGCGAAGCTATCCCGCAGGGAATCGCTAAATTGTTCGGGATAATAACCCAACGCTAAAGATTTAGCATCAACCGCAATATTTCCAATTTCATTGGAACACAAAATCTCGCCGCTTGCACTGCGAATAGTTATTTTTGCGTGGGGTAAAGCTAGACCAGAAGTGTTATTTCCCGCGAGAAAATCTGCGGGTTTGAGTGTGGCAATTTGCGAGGCGGTTTCTGTCATGCCGTAAGTTGGGGCTAATTTGATTTGATGGTTTCTAGCTGTGGCTAAAAGTTCCGGCCAAGGGGGAGCACCGCCCAAAAGTACGGTAGGAAACCGGGACAGCCAATTAGCTGTATCCAGGTTTTGCAGCAGCCGTTGCAGTTGAGTTGGCACTAAGGAAGTGAAAAATTCTTCGGGTTCGATATCGGATTTTTCGCCTGTTTCGAGTGCTTTGAATGACGCAATTGCTAGTTTTCCCCCGGTCGTAAAAGAGCGCATAAATTGTATGAAACCGCTGACGTGGTATAATGGCAAAATGCAAAATGAGTTAATTTTTTCAATATTAAAATATTGTTGAAAGCCTTGGACTGATGCGGTTAGTGTTTCCCAAGTGTGGATGGCAAAACGGATTTTTCCGGATGAACCGCCCGTGGGAATCATAATCTGTTGAGAATTGGGAATTTCGGGTGAATGGAATTCCGGCGAATGGAATTCGGGTGAATGGAATTCCGGCGAATGGAATTCCGGCGAATGGAATTCGCGGCTACACAAACGAAGTCCGCCTGCGCGGACTGGGAGAGGGGAATTGTTGGGAAACGGGCATTGTCCCCAAAATATGTCGGGTTGGACTAAATCAAAGACTTGTTCCCATTCTTCTTTTACCCAATTGGGATTGCAGAGGAAAATCTGACATTTGGCGGTGCGGGCGGCGATGAAACTGGCAAGAAATTGCAGGGGTTCTGGTTCGGCTAGGCAAATTTTGGGGGGTGTTTCTCCTGTTTGATTTTGGGTGATTTGTTGCAATTGCCGATCAACTATTCGAGCAAATTCGGCGTTGTCACAACCGACAAGCCAATTATCGGGCAATTCAAAGGGTAGATTCAGGATATTTACTGTGAGATTTTCTGCCATAGATGCTGTAACCAGGTGTCTTGATTGTCGTCGAACCAGCTATCGGTACCGAAGCCTAGGGCTCTATTATTTACAGATAAGTTTGTTGCTAAATTTAATGCTGCTTGTCGGCCGATTTTGGTTTCAAATACTGATGAGAAAACTGCGTCTATATTGTGAGTTTGGCAAAATTTGCGGAGTTGCGATGGGGAACCGCTAATCGCAGGTTTGATAACGAAAATTCCTCGCCAGCCTTGGCTGTAGCATTCTTGGATGCGATCGAGATTGGCTGCGGATTCGTCTAGGGCGATCGCAGTTGCATAAATAAGATTCAATTCTACCATTTCTTGAAACTGTGCGATCGGCAGTGGCTGTTCCAAAAATTCAATTTTGGCGGTAAAGTCTGGTGTTGTTTTGACGCTATCGCAAGCTTCCAGCCATTTTTGGGCCTGGGAATAGGTGAGTCCCCCATTAGCATCTAAGCGCAAAAGTGCTGTTTGGCGATCGTCCAATTCGTCCATTGCGGCAATTAGCTGCTGAAAAATCGTTAATTCTCCCTCAATTGCAGCAACGCCAATTTTCCATTTAAAAGTGCGATATCCCTCCAACCAAAGCATTGGTAAAGCCTGCAAAGCTGTTTCACCAGCAGGTAATAAACCGCTACACCGATTTTTCGCGATGTTCTGTTGACGAGGTGTATTTTCAACTACTTCGCTGAGATTTTCCCAAGCTGACTCAAAGCCAAATTGACAAGCTGGTAATTCAGCAGAAATCGCAAAAATCATCTCTGATGAAATATTAGCAGGTAACTGTTGACAAAAATCTAAAGCTTGGTCAAAAGTTTCGGAACCAAACCAACTCAGAGGCGCAATTTCTCCCCAACCAGTTCGACCATTTTCGTCAATCAATCGCAGGATAATTCCTGATCGATTATCCCAGATGCCGTGACTTGTTTGCAGTGGACGCTTAAATTTTCGCTGATAGGCGCGAAACTCGAATTGATATAACATTTCTTTTTTTATTAATTATCAATAAGGTTTAAGAAACCGGGTTTTTAGCTTATTTGTCGCTAACAACGAATTATTTTTGTGAAAAACCCGGTTTCTGACTACCTGCTAATCATAAAATTGTCTCACAACGGTGACAAACTTATCAATGTTTTCAAAATGGATATTGTGACCAGAGTTTGGTATAATCTTGAGAGTAGCAGCCGGACACAAGCTGGTAATTTCTGCATTGATAGTTGTAAATTTATCATCATCTTCTCCGGCTAGCAAGAGGAGAGAGATTTGATTTTGTGCCAGTTTTTCCCAGAGAGAGGGCTGGTGGCCGGTTCCCATGTTGCGCAGCGATTTGGCTAATTCTAAGGGATTGTTTGCTAAGCGGGCTTCGATGAGTTGGTCGAATTTGGGAGATTTTTTTAACGATTTGAATAAAGGGCGATCGTACCAGTTTAAGATAAAATCTTTGATGTTGCTATTTTCGAGATTTTGTGCTGTTTGTGAATCGGCTTGTCGTCTGTGCGATCGATCTTTTTCACTCTTCAATCCCGGAGAGGCTGACTCTAACACGACTTTCTCGAATCTTTCAGGAAAATGTAATGTCATGTACAGCGCCAGTCGCCCGCCCATTGAATAGCCCAACAGCAAACATTTGTCTATTTGTAAATCATCTAATAAGTCGATCAACGCTTGGGCTGTATTTGACATATTGTAACAACTTTCTTCGCCGATGACTCTGGTTTGTCCGTGGCCGGGAAGGTCAACTGCTAGACAGCAATAATTTTTAGAGAGTAAGGAAATGACGCTGCTAAAATCTTGATTGTTGCCCGTGAATCCGTGCAAAAATAGAATTGTTTGCTGATTTTTTTTGCCACTTAAAGTATAGTGAAAGTGATGATTTTTAGATTTTTCCATATTTACTGAAATTTAATTTCCGCATCGCCAACAGATATGACTGCTTGAAAACGAGTGAGAAAATCCATACCAATAAGACCATTGATACGAATATTTGGTGGTAGATTATGGGCAACTATCTCAAAATCTTCTATTAGTTGACCCACA
>JBDTEI010000475.1:0-6574 GCA_039922675.1 Microcoleus sp. | reverse complement strand
CGGCCCCGACTGTCACGTTATCTCCGATTACTGAACCCGCGTCAATTTTGACTCTTGCTCCAATCCGGCAATTGCTACCGATCATCGCCGGTACTTCGACGATCGCGCTATCGTCAATAAAAGTATTTTGACCTACCCAAAGTCCCGATCGAACTTCGTTGTAGTAGTTCAAATCCAGATTGACTTTTCCCCGCAGCGCGTCATACTGAGCTTCGCGGTAAACATCAAGCTGTCCGACATCGCACCAGTAACCCTCGGCGATGTAACCGTACATCGGCTCGTTTTTTTCCAGCAGCAGCGGAAACAAGTCTTTCGAGAAGTCGCACTCCTGATTTGCCGGCAGGTAGTCCAAGACTTCCGGTTCTAAAATGTAGATACCCGTATTGACGGTATCGGAGAAAATTTCGCTGCTAGAGGGCTTTTCCAGAAAGCGGCTGATGCGGTAATTTTCCTCGGTAATCACCACCCCGAATTCCATCGGGTTGGGAACGCGAGTTAAAATTAACGTGGCTTTGGATTGGTGGAGGCGGTGAAAGTTGATAGCTTCGGTCAAGTCGAAGTCTGTGATGCTGTCGCCACTGATCACCAGAAAAGTTTGATCGAGCAGTTCCGCAATATTTTTGACGCAACCAGCCGTACCCAGCGGTTTATCTTCCTCCACAGCGTAAGTTATTTGAACGCCAAACTCTGCCCCATCAGTAAAATATTCGCGCATAACATCGGGAAGGTAATGCAGCGTGGCAATAATTTCCGTAATATTATGTCTTTTTAGCAAATTGATAATGTGTTCTGCGATCGGGCGATTCAGAATAGGAACCATCGGTTTCGGTAAATCGCACGTCAAGGGTCTGAGCCTCGTTCCCGACCCCCCAGCCATCAGCACTGCACGCATAAAATCCTCCTCGCTTAAAAACTTCTCTACCGTTATTGTCCGCTAGAAAAAGTTTGCCTGCTCTAACCCGTGAGCTACCAACTATCAATTTTTAGTTAATTATTTTGGAGCATCGCGGCTCTCTGTAATCTAGGAAGGGGAGGCCGTCCCCCAACAGCCACTGATTTCAACCGAATTATGAATTGGCACGTCAGTCGATTTGAGATTTTCCATTTTTCGATTTGAGATTTACTCCATAGATGAATCTGGCAGCTTGAACTAGGGTCTAAAATTTTTGACCCTCCACGACAGGAGTCGGGGCTTCTATCCGTTTTTGGGCGGGATCGGATAAATTGTGCGATCGAACTCCGATTTGTAGGGGATATTGGGTAAGTCCTCAGAATCATCAACTTTTGACAAAAATCCTTTCTTGCTTGCTTACACCCTAAAAGCTATTTCCAGGATGTTATAGCAACTGCGGCCGACGTTGATCACGTTCTTAATTCTGAAACCCTTGCTGAATATTGCTTCTTCCTTTCATCCGTTACGTCCGTTACATCCGGTACATTGGTCGTTGGCCCAACTTCCTTTCATTTGTTACGTCCGTTAAATAATCCGTTGCCGAACTTCCTTCTGCTATATTTTTAAGTTTCTCGCCATCGGGGATTTGGAAGTCTCTAGCTGAAGGTAGAATTGTTATGAGTATCGGTGCGCCAGGGGGGCGATCGATGATAGATTAAGAGTAGCGATGCAGGCTCGCTGACTAAAAATCCAATCAGTCGTTTAGGGGGTTATTTGATGGAACCGTTAATTGGATTGGTGTTGCTAGTCGCTTACGGCGGCGGTATTTGGAAATTTTGGAATGGTTTCGATCGCACTAACTTCGACAGAAGTTTTGCTAATCGCCTGAAACTGTCGCTGCTCTGGCCCGCGTTAATTTTTAATAAGCCTTACCGCCAAAACTTTACAAAAGCACTTAAAGGCTCTAGAAGGTAATTCAAGAATGTCTAAAAAGTCCGTGAAGCCTAGCTATCCCGAAGGGAATCGCCCAGTTGCAGGTCAAGAGCAGACTTGGTTTGCTAAAGGAAAATCAGATAGCTGGCAAGTTTTACTGTCGCAAGTCGCCTCTCGGTTCGATCGCGAATATCGAGGAGAAGCATTCGCCTTACCCGAAGAAGTCGAAGCCATGCCGATTTTCCTAGAATCAGTCGCCGGAACACTCCAAGCAAAAACAGTATCTCCCTTCTGGAAACTTGCCAAACCCCAAAAAAACCAGCGCTGTTTAGACCTTGGCTGCGGAGTCAGCTTTCTGATCTACCCTTGGCGGGAATGGGAAGCCTTTTTTTACGGTCAAGAAATCAGCAGTGCAGCCAGAGACGCCTTAAATGCTCGCGGCCCTCAGCTCAATTCTAAGCTGTTCAAAGGTGTAGAATGGGCCCCCGCTCACCAGTTAAATTACGAAGAGGATCAGTTCGATTTATGCCTCGCTACAGGCTTTAGTTGTTACTATCCCATAGACTATTGGAGTATTGTCATGGGAGAAGTAAAGCGGGTACTAAAACCGGGCGGTCATTTTGTGTTTGATGTCCTCAACCCCAATGCACCTCTAGCAGAAGATTGGGCAATTTTGGAAACTTATCGAGCAGGGGAAGTATTTTTAGAGACAATAGAAGACTGGGAAAAACTGATAAAAGCTGCTGGTGCTAAAGTAGTAAAAAAGCAAAGTGGCGACTTATTCCAAATGTATAAAATTCAATACAATTGAGAGGGAATAGGGAATGGGGAATTGTTCATGCAGTTGACAGTTGACGGCGACCTCTACCTGGAAGTCGGAGGATTAGAGTATAGTCCGATTTTAATTTTCCCCGATCAGGGTTCCGGCTTTAATCAATTCTTTCGGGTAATTTTTGAGATCGACTTTAGTTGAAAAAGTAGGGTGCGTCAGCAATTATAAATGGGTTTGAGAAGCAACAAACATCGCAACTTACGCACCCTACTAACTAATCGCCAATCATCAATTACCAATTAATTTTCGGTAGCAGGAGAAGGTGCAGGAGAAGGCGACACTTCAGCGGGAGATGGCGCAGGAGAAGGCGCCACTTCAGCGGGAGATGGTGCAGGTTTTGGTAGTGGGGACTGTTCGGCTGCTGGCTCCGGTTGGGGAGAAGGCGATTGTTCGGCGGCTGGTTTCGGTTGAGGTGAGGGCGACGGTTTGGCGGCGGGCTTTGGTGTGGGCTGCGACTGTTGGACTCCCGGTTTCGGTTTGTTTGAGGGCGCCGGTGGCTTCTCAAACTGCGGTTTCACTTCCGCAGGTGCTGGAGGCTTACCTGTCGGTCTGGGTTCTGTCGGGGCTAGGGCTGGAGGCTGCGAGCCTGTTGGTCTGGGCCTGGTTGGGGCGGTGGATGGGGTGACAGGAATGCCACTGCAAACTTTTTCGTCGTATTTAAATGCGACAGCCAGTTGGTAAAGCTTGTGGGTGCTGGCTGCTGGAAATGTCAGACTAGGGCTAATAATCGCTTTTTTAGCCTCATTATCGAGAATACCGTAACCCGTCGGGACGATCGGCTTAGGCTCGGCCTTGAGCAAGCCTTGAGGGCTGACAACTGCTCCGAAAACTGCGGTTCCTTCGAGTTTTTGCGAGCAAGCTTCTTTGGGATAAGCGACATTCACAGGAGTCGGCCCCGTCATTTGCAAGTCGGGGTAAGCCCTTTTGAAGTCATTAAACAAAGCAACATAGGTATTTGCAGCCGCAAGCTGCGTCTCTCTGTCGCTGGGTAAGTTTGAACCGGGAACTCCCTGCTGTTCTAGCTGTTGTTGTCCCTGATCAAATTGTTGCCTCCTGATTCTTTCTTCAGGAGTTTCTGCAATGAGATTTCTTTTATTCGGATCTTTTTGAGTCAATTTTGGAGAGCCATCGGGGCCGGAATTCCTGGGGCCAATGGGGAATTCCGGGGTAAAGACAGGAGCTCCATCTGGAAATAGTGGGAGTCCACCTCTACTGGCTATGACCTTTTTGAGCGTCTCGGCCTCATCTTCGGGCTGCCCGCCCGGAAGCTGGGGCATTCCTGTCACTCCTGGTGGCGGTGGCGGAATATTGCGATCGAAATTACCGGGTAACGGCGGGAAAAGCTGACCGCCGGGAGGCATTTGCGGGATGAGAATTGGTATTTTTGGGGAGGGGGCTTTGAGAGTTGGGGATGGAGCTTTGGGAGGCGGCGGGGCTGTTGGGGCCGTTAAGGGCGGGAGAGCCGGAGGGAGAGGAGAAAAGAATCCAGGAGGGGGCATTCCCGGTGGCAGGGCGGGCAAGTTGATTGGTGGAGGGGCGGGGGGCAAAAGCGGGGCTAACTTGGGCGATGCCCGAAAGGGAACTGGTGCGACGATCGAAAATGGCGTATTGGACGGTCGCGGTGGTATGGTTTGTGGCAGGCGGCCTGCTTCTGCGGGAGTTAGCTCTACCAAGCCGACGGAACCGGGGATATTTTTTGACGAATTTCCCCCATACATTATTTTTGAGAGCGTCGGGGCGCTGACTCCGAGCACTCCGTGAAGACCGACAGAAGCTAGGGCGGCCCACCAAAAAGGTTGGCGCAGCGGTTCGGAAAGGGTGTTGGCTAGGGAGGAAGAGTCATTCATGACAATGGGCAATGGGGAATTGGTAATTGAGAATTGATAATTGGGAATTGGAAGTTAATAGTTATTAATTGATATTTTTTTATTTTGAGGGATTTAAAAAGTGCTTGTTGGGAATTCAAAGGTATAATTTTAGCACGGTCGGTATCGAAATTGCCCGATCGACTTTTATTAAGATTTCGCGACCGTCACATCAACCACTCAAGCTTAGAAACCCGGTTTTTTGCCTGCTTCCACGCTTGTATAGCCACCGCAAATAGGGTGAGGACGTTGTTAATTGCTCAAACCATTGTTTTTCTTGCCGAATGCCTTTTGCCGAATCCTATACGGGGTTTCTCAGGTATTGTTGAGAATGGTGATGGGGGCGTCAAGCGGGCTGGACTGGGGTGATCAAAAAAACATACTGCGCCGTTGCCATACCGTCTTTTTGCTAGCTCTGGGGGCCAACTAATTTATTACACACGATCGATCAGTTCGATCGATCGGCGTTTCCAATTCGGTTACGGCATCAAAAAAATCAAAACCGAGTGACTGCGGGCTGTGGCGGCAATCTCAAAACTCCCTTGATTCACCAGCGATAGCGGTAATTTTTAAAAGGAGCTCCCTCAATGGTGAGCAAGTCGATCGGATAAATGGGAGCACCGCTTGCCATATATTGAAACATTTCCCTAACTTCCTCTCCCCGTAGAGACAACTGATCTAATTCCTTGAGAGAATACCAGCCAGCGCACAAAGTATGCTCGTCCGGCTTGCTCTTGGGAGGCCTCTTATCTTCTGGACGAGCCACAAAAATGACTCGGAGGCGCACATTACCCCTAGGCATCACTGTGTGCTCTACCCTGAGAATTCCCTCAACGATGACGGAAATCCCCGCTTCCTCAATGGTATTGCGCTGAGCAGCTTCGAGCAAAGTCTCGCCTTTTTCCACTCGCCCTGCTGGGAGATACCACTGTTGCTCGTACTTGCGCTCTTGTACCAGTAGAAAACGGTCTTCTAAGTGAACGACAACTAGGGTAAAATACAATGTTGGAATCGGCTCGCGAGCCATAGAAGTAGATATTCCCCAAGCAAAAAGTTTAACGAGCGGCAGATGTTAGCCATCCAAAGGATGCTTCGGTAAGCGTCTTTGAACTTGAAAAATAGATCGTAGCATCCCTCCCGCAAAATCTAAAATCTAAAATTGATAATGCCATTACCAACCGTGATTTTGCCAGGATATTTTGCTGCTGCTTCAGACTATCGGGAATTAGAAAAATCTTTGATCGATCGAGGTTTCCCAACTATAACAGTACCTCTGAGCAAGGGTGATTGGTTGCCGACTTTCGGCGGGCGATGGATGGGGCCTATTTTGCGACAGCTCGATCGCACGGTCAAACAAATGTTACAGCAATACGGCGGCCAACAGATCAATCTCGTGGGTCATTCCGCCGGCGGCGGGATTTCTCGGATTTATTTGGGCGAAAAGCCTTACACGATTCACGGAGATGTGCTGGAGGACGCGGGTTTGTGGGAAGCTCACCCTTTTGTCAACACTTTAATCTGTTTAGGCACGCCACAGGTCTCTCAAGAGCGCTTTGACTAAGATTCGAGATGTGCTAGAAGTGTATCCCGAAGATGACAAAAATCTGCGGATTCAAACGGAAGTGCGGGCTAGGGAACAAGGATTAATTGATTAGACCTCGACCGAATACCAAGTCAAGAACAGGTAGGATGCCTGTTCCACAAGAATTATGGGAGATGTCTATTAGTGAAGCGCGATCGAGGGGAAGCAGTGAGAGCAGATATCTCGACTTGGCGACGCGGATCGCTTCCAGGGTTGATGGTGATTGTCGCTGTAATGATGGCTAGATTGACTGGTGCGCTTCAGTTTTTGGAGTTGGTGGCGTTCGGATCGATTTTTGCTGCTGCGTCCCCCTGAGCCAATGGATGAACGGATCGCGATCGTCGGCATTACTGAGGAAGATATTCAACGGGCCAAAACTTATCCGATTCCCGATCGCGAAATTGCCGATTTACTCAAACGGTTGCAGGATTACCAACCGATCGCGATCGGGCTGGATATTGTCCGCGATA
>JBDTEI010000474.1:0-7885 GCA_039922675.1 Microcoleus sp. | reverse complement strand
CATTGGTTCTATTTTCCCCTGACGGCTGACACCTAATCTACTTGCATCCTGATTAATTATTATCACTATTTTTCCCCCGCGCCTGTGGGTGTAATATTTTCTATATTTTCTTTCTGAAAACTCTGTAAGCATCACATACACTTGGGAACAAGCTCAAATTATATTGATATTTGGGCTAATTTTTATCAATCTGAGGACAGATTTTATCAGATCTGTGCGATCGGCTACTCGGTACAAACACCAACTTTTTCTGACAATTTCTCTCCCGCACCGGCCTCAAAATCTCCTCTTGCGGAGGATTTCAGACCTGTGGCTTTCTGCGTCATCTCCACTCAAGCAGATATGGGTACAGGGCTTGACAGTTCCCGAATAATTGGCTATTTTGGGCGAACAAAGTCCGTGTTTTGCGATCGTCACAAATTCTATTAAATTATTTTTTTCTACATCTTGACACCGCTGTAAATATTTTGTATTATAAACTGTAATATGCACTCCTAGGAGAGAGCAGCCCAACTGCCTTAACGCACTCAAGTATTAACACTTTGAGGAAAAGTTTCTGTGAATTTATCTATGAATTTAGACATTGTACGCGAACAATTTGAGCAAATAGCATTTAATTATGACGGTTTAATTCCCCGCCTCATTCCGCACTATCGCGAGCAACACGATATAATATTGCAGTTAATTCATTTTGAAACAAATGCTAACATAAAAGTCCTCGATTTAGGCGCGGGAACTGGCATACTATCGGCGATGATTTTGCAAGCATTTCCTCAAGCCAATGTCACAGCCTTTGACATGGCGGAAAATATGCTGAAAATTTGTCAAACTAACTTGTCTGCTTTCGGAGAACGCCTGACATTGCAGCAAGGAAATTTCGCCGAAGATGATTTCGGTAGCGGTTACGATTTGGTAGTTTCAGGGTTGGCAATCCACCACCTAGAAAGAGAAGGGAAACAACAGCTATTTCACAAACTTTTTAACTCAATGAATGCCGGGGGAATCTTGTTAATCCGAGATATTGTGACAGGTGCTACCCCAAAGCTGACCGAGCAATACGAAAACTTGTGGCGCCAGTACATGAAAGCTAATGGAGAAGACGATGCAGCCTGGTTTCAAAACTATCTAAAAGAAGATATTCCTTCCTCTGTAGAAGAGCAAACAAAGTGGCTTGCCGAAGCAGGTTTTGCAGACGCAGCTTGTCACTGGCGCCATCTTAATTTTGCTATTTTTGGCGGAGTTATCGCAAACTAGAAAGCAGACTTTTTGACAATCATCAAAAGCTATTATAGGGTGCGTCAGGAATGAATATTTTGACTGTTTGCTCAACAAATCTTCCCTTGACTCACCCTAGGATTAGTTAGCTTGCTACTTCTAAATAAGTCTCGATTCCCCCTGGCACTCTTGAAAAATTGGGGAACCAGAAGCGCCATCAAAATCCTGCTTGTTAAGGGCAATTTAGGGGGATATATATTCGGCTAGAAAAAAAATATCCAAAGGATTTTAGATTTAAGTAGACAAGCTTTGGCTTCACTCGCCCTGTCTCAGTGCAAACAGATTAGACCTCTTGCAAAAATCTTCGAGTCACAGAGCAACCGCAGATATCGGGCAGATGCAACACCGATTGACGCAGATGGTTTCAGGGTATTTTCGGATTTTTGCAAGAGGTCTACTAAATAAACCCGACTCCCCCCAAAAAATAACGCAACAAATCAAGTAAAGTCATGAACGATACCCGATTAACCAAAATCAGCAGATATCTCAGCAAATACCTGCGCCACGCGCCCTCACGCATCGGCATTCAACTCGCGCCCGGGGGCTGGGTTCCTGTTAGCGAACTCCTCGATGCCTGCAAAAAAAATAACTTCCCAGTTCTGCAATCTGAACTCAAGGAAGTAGTTGCACAAAATGACAAACAGCGCTTTTCCTTCGACTCCACAAGCACTCTAATTCGTGCCAACCAAGGACACAGTGTAGAGGTTGACTTGCAGTTAGAACCCGCAGTTCCCCCAGATATTTTGTATCACGGAACAAGTAGCACTGCCGTCGAGTCTATTCTCAGTCAAGGAATTAGGAAAATGTCGCGACATCACGTTCATTTGTCGGCGGACATTCAGACAGCGCGCAAAGTAAGTGCCAGACACGGCATTTCGGCAGTTTTTACTGTAGATGCCGCAGCTATGCAACGCGATAGTCATACATTTTACTGCTCGGATAACAAAGTTTGGTTGGTAGATTTTGTGCCGCCCAATTATCTAAAAATAAGTTGATTGATCCAGTATTATTGTGGAAAATGTACGCGGAATATTTTAAAATAAGAATAACTAGGAGTTTTACAAAATGAGTGCGCAAGATATGGGCGATCGCGAAAACAATTTTAATCAACAAAATAATCCTCAAAATCGAGGGCTGCTCGGCTCTGGCTGGCGACCTCTCTACCGTCAATTTGATTGGGAACACTTGCTGCACTTAGCCTCTAGCGATCCCAGAGAACTCGCTCAAAAAACTTTAGATGCAGCCAGCGACATTGCCGATGCAATGGGACGACACCAATATACCTGGTGGGCGAATATCTTAAATGTATTCTCGGAAAATACTCGCTACGAAATAGACGAGTTTTGGGATTACATTACTCCGCAGCCTGTTTACCCGGATTACCGTTACAAAGATGTTTTAGTTACCGAAACGCCTGTTGTTCAATTGGTCAGTCGCGCTAGCATTCCTATCGACTACGTTCTCAACAAACTCCAAGAGATTACTGTTTTCAAAGTTCTGGAGTTGCTGGGGAAACCGGATGCGATTACCCAGTTTTTTATGGAACGGCATTTTTCTTATCCGCCGGAACGATTTGTTAGCTGGGAACGCTTGGAAGTTTTGGGTACTGTTTATGCTTATTGGGCGCAATGCGGCTGCTGGCTGCAAATTGACAGCTACGACAGGGGCCGGCGCTGCTATACTCTGATTTGCCAAGATATTGCGCCGCTGGTGAGCAAGGCAACTTACAATTTAGCGGTGATTCTTAGCGGGTACAAAAGCCGCGTCGGACAGGTTCACAGTCAGTTCCCAATTCGGACGTTTTCTGCGGATGTTCAAAGTTTTACCGATACGGTTCAGCAGGCAATTCTCGACCAAAATCAGTTGGCTGTTTTGGTGAGTGGTGAACCGGGGACGGGCAAAACTGTTTGGACGCAAGCGGTAGCAAAGGAAATTTTAGTGCCGCTTGGTTATGTAATTTTTATCTTAGATCATGATGCTGTGGAAAATTTTGTGCCGCCGAGTTATTTGGAGCGGATTTGCATTATTATCAACGAGGCTGATAATTTGGCTCAAGATCGATCGACCGAAGCGGCCCAACGCACTAACAAAACTGAACATATTTTGAGTTTGCTGGATGGAACTCTGTATCAAAGCGTCATGGACGAACACGGGATTCAATTTCAGCAGAAACTCGTAGTTTTATTAACTTGCAACACGATTGAAAGATTAGATCCTGCAATGTTACGGAAGGGGAGAGTAGATTTTACCAGTGAATTTACGCACAAATTTGTTTGAGTGAGATCTTAGAGTCTCAAGCAATCTAGGCTATCGCACGGACTGTACCACCTTAAATATTGAATAATTTTCAGGAAATTTCCTGAAAATCCAAGTTTCGGGAACAATTTATTTAGTACCTATGGACACATTCAGTGAAAAATGATATTACTGATGGGTGAGACCCTCTAAGGGTCTCACCCAAAACAGCGAATCAGGGAAAGAGCATTTTTGGTGTAAAACAGATTTTTTCAAACTTGACAGCTATGGAGGAAATCCCAAACCGTGCAAACTAAGCCAGTTAAGCAAGAAATTCGACTGGGAAGGTATGCCGACGGGACAATCCCGACGATCATCGCCCACCAACCCCCAGAGGCAGCCGTGTCCGAGAGTAAAGACCGATTGCGGCGATTGGTGGAGCGATCCGCCGACCCCGTGGCAATGGTAGATTGTGAAATGCGCTATCTGTCAGTTTCTCGACGCTGGGAAACAGATTGCGGGTTCGGTGGCGGTGAGACCCTTGGTCGGTCTCATTGGGAATTGTTCCCGAATCTCCCGGAATATTGGCAGCAAAATGCTCGCGCTTGTTTGGCGGGAGTTTTGGAATACAGCGAGTTTGTGACAGGACGATCGCCCGTATGTGAAGCAGAACAAATCGAAGGCTGTGGTAGCGGGCGGGTAAAATGGGTATTTTTGCCGTGGAAAAATAGTGAAGGTGCGATCGGCGGTTTGATCCTGTTTACCGAAAAGATAGCTGAGGAACTCGCCCAAACAAATTGCTACAATAAATTTATCTCAAATCTCAAAACCCCGCAGTTAGAAATCAAACGGCAACTAACTCCAATTGCCCTCGACAATGCTGCGGATACAGTTTTTTTTACCAGTGCCGACGGTAAAATTTGCTATGCAAATAAAGCTGCTTGTAATGTGTTCGGTTACTCAGAATCGGAACTGCTCAACCTGACAATTAGCGACATCGATTCGCAGTTGTCAGTATCGAATTGGCCGGAACGCTGGGAGAAACTAAAACAGCAAAGCAACTTCACTTTTAAAACAACTTACAAAACCCGAAACGGTGCCTGTTTTCCCGTCGAAGTTAAAGTCAATTATTTAGAATACGGCGGCTGTGAATACTGCTGCGCGATCGCCCGAGACATTTCCGCTCGTCTCGCAGCCGAATCAGCGCTTTTAGAAGCAAAAGAGCAACTTCAAGCTGTCTTGGATGCCGTACCCGGATTAGTTTCTTGGGTAAGTTCCGATTTGCGCTACTTGGGAGTAAACCGACATTTAGCTAACGCTTACCAAATGCCGGCCGAAATATTTTCTGGTCAGAAAGTTGGTTTTTTAGATACAAGCCCTAAATTTAACGATTTAGTATACGATTTTTTTGCCAGCCCCCAAAAGAAGACATCTCAAGAAGTAATAACAAACATCCGAGGAAAGAATAAAACTTATTTAATTGTAGCTCAAAAATATCAAAAAAGCACGGCGGCGGTATTTGTGGGATTGGACATTACAGACAGCAAACAGTCTCTTTTGGCTTTGCAAGAGTCGGAAGAACGCCTGCGACAGCAAGCGGCAAAATTAGAGCAAGCTTTGTTAGTTTTGCAGCGAACTCAAACTCAACTTATCCAAACTGAAAAAATGTCTAGTTTGGGGCAGTTGGTAGCAGGAATAGCGCACGAAATTAACAATCCAGTTAGTTTTATTTCCGGCAATGTCAGCCACGCCACGGGCTACATTCAAGAACTCTTGAAGTCGATCGACCTTTACCAAAAGCATTATCCTGATCCGGTGGCAGAAATTCAAGATTGGATGGAAGACTTAGACTTAGATTTCATCAAAAAAGACTTGCCAAAACTGCTAAATTCAATGAAAGTAGGTTCCCAAAGGATTCGGGATGTTGTGCGATCGCTCCGCTTGTTCTCGCGTACCGACGCAGCCCAAATGAAGCCTGCGGATATCCACGAAGGTTTGGACAGCACTGTGCTGATCTTGCAAAATCGCCTGCAAGCTAAAGGGGGACGCCCAGGGATTTCTCTAGTTAAGGAATACGGGGATTTGCCGCGAGTCCGCTGCTATCCGGGACAGTTAAATCAAGTGTTCATGCACTTGTTGACAAATGCGATCGACGCTTTGGAGGAAGGAGGGAGAAATCCCCAAAGGTGTGGTACAATCCAAAGTCAGTCTTTGTTGTCTGCGGGCGGCTCGGAAACTGAAATATTCAATCCCGAAATTCGGATTAGGACGTTTTTGGTAAGTTCAAGCGAAGTTGCGATCGCGATTAGCGACAACGGCCCGGGGATGACGGAAGAAGTTCTCGACTGCATCTTTGACCCTTTATTTACCACTAAATGTCCGGAGACGAGCACAGGTTTGGGATTGGCAATATCGCAGCATTTAGTAGTAGAAAAGCATGGCGGCCAGTTGCACTGTGTTTCTCGTCCGGGACAGGGAACTGAGTTGATCGTTAAAATTGCGATCGGTAATGATTAATTTGCTTCAGTCCAATCTGGAGTTATTGTAGGTGTGTCAGGACTGAATGTTTTGACAAAAAACTAGGTATTTCCCCCTGACGCATCCTACCATGTTTGATCGAATTAAAAATGGTAAATAAAATGATAATTGAGTGGCTGAAATTTAAAGTTCCTGCCGAAAAGTGTGAGAAATTTATTCTGCGAGATGAAGAAGTTTGGACGGCTGGACTCAAAAGTTTTACCGGTTATTTGGGGAAGGAAGTTTGGGTGGATGCGGTGGAAAATGAGGTGGTGATGTTGATTCGCTGGGAAACTAGGGAACAGTGGAAGTCGGTGCCGCAAAGCATAATAGATGAGTTGGATGCCAAAATGGGTGATTTGCAAATGCCGCTCGCCGAAAGTCGCGAATATCAAGTTCGCAAGTTTTTGCATTAGTTCTTTATGAAGGAAGAAGGAAGAGGGAAGAGGGAAGAAGGAAGAGGGAAGAAGAAAGTTCGGCAACGGGCAATGTACGGGAATGTAAATGATGAACTAATAACCAATAACTAATAACCAATAACCAATAACTAATAACCAATAACCAATAACCAATAACCAATAACTAATAACCAACAACTAATAACTAATAACTAATAACTAATAACCAATAACCAATAACTAATTCAGTTATTTTAAGCAAATTTTCCATAGAGAGCTGAAATAAAATTCACGCTTAAAAAGCCTACTGCTAGGATGAGAATGATAAAGATTGTGATACTGAAAATAGATTTGAGCCGATCGGCATTTTCGGGTTTTTCTGATTTCATTTGTCAAGTCTTGCTGTAAATTATATCCGAGAAATAGAGAAAAATTAAATTATACCAATGCACGAACAAAAACGCAACTACCGATCGGCAAAAAGCTTCGATCGCCGTCAGTAGGTGGCAGTTTTAGTCTCAAATCGAAAAATGGAAAATCTCAAATCGACCGACCTGTGCAGCGATTGTCGATCGCCCGAAGTCGATCGCGCCCGTGTCCTGTAAAATAGAGAGCGCCTTGGCGTGCAGCTTTTAACAGCCCCAATTGTGAGCGACAGCAAGACTGCTCGCAAATAGATAATCATGTGTCAGTCATCCTTAACTTACTTAATCAGGTAAAAATGTAAGAGTGCGCGGAAATAATGTAAAACATATAACTGAAAAAAGGATATAAATCGATGCTCCACCCAGTCTCGCAACCTTACCAACAACGAGAAAATACTATGACCCAAAGAGCCGTGCGGAAGCCAAACCCCTCTGTTAGAAACCACTTGAGGCACAGTTTCCCTCAAAGGCACTGGCTGGAGGTGGCAGAGTACGCCTCTCTCGCGGCCTCTGGTTTGGGTTCCCTGGCCGTGGCAGTGTCGGGTCAAGCTTTTTACGGGGTGGCTCCCCTAACCTTGGCTTTGTCGCTGAATGTGGCTAACCGGTATCGGTTCGAGCAGCAAGTGCGGGTTCATCAAACTTCGGAACTGGCCCAAGTTCAAAAGTCTGTGAACAAGGTCGAAAAAACGGCGGTGACGGTAATTGTTAAATTGCGCAGGCAGTTGTCTGCTGATATTGCAGCGCTGCGCCAGCAAATGGCTGCATTGCCTAGGAATGAAGGTTTTGAGGAGTTTATCGACATTGAACGACAGTTGCTGAGTTTGGGAGAGTCGGTAGCTTCTTTGCAAGAAATCGTGGCGTCTGCTGTGCTGGATGTTCGCCAGCAGGTGAAGGTACAACTGCAAGATTTATCACTGGGTCAACAGACAAATCTTGCAGTTGTGGAACAGGCGATAGAACAACTGCAAAGCGCGACGAAAAGTTTGACAGAAACTGCGCTCACCCGAGACGACTGGGAAGTAGTAAATACTCGAT
>JBDTEI010000473.1:0-7687 GCA_039922675.1 Microcoleus sp. | reverse complement strand
TTTCGTGATTTTCCGTCGCAAATCCGATCGGCATAAACACGATCGCAGTTGCACCCAAATCAATCAAATTCTTCGCAGCCAACGTCGCATCCGGCTGAGTCCACTCAATCAGAGGCGTGTCGTGGTTCAGCCAGCCCACCGAAATCAAAGGATAGCGATACATCAAACGTTCCCGCACGCGATCGAACAAAGCCTGACTTTCCACAATTCCCGAAGTAAAACCCTTAGCCTTGTGCGGACAACCGTGATTCATCAGCACAATCCCAATCTGAGAAGGCAAATGCGCCACAGCCAAATCGTTCTTAATTTCCTCTTCAACCATATCAGCCATTAGCTGAATGTAAGCCGGTTCATCGTAAAAAGAAGGAATGTAGCGCTGTCCTTTTACCCAATGTTCCTTACCATCAAAGGTTTGTACTAAAGCTTTATTCACCTGTTCGACTGCAATGCCGCTGGTGAAAACAGAATCAACTACCAACAGCGGATAAATCAGAATTTTGTCAAATCCTTCTGCTTGAATTTGAGGGATTACTTGTTCCGGCAAAAACGGCGCGCAAAAGTTAAAAGCTTTGAATACTTTTACTTTATCGCCCCATTTTTCCTGCAAATTCTTTTCAATCCCGGCGCGCTGCTGTTCAAAAATAGCATTGTGCGGCGAAACAAATTGACCGTGTTGGTGACTCCACTCGTGCAAGTCAAAAATTGCTAAAATCTTCGCCAGCGGTGGATAAATCCAAGTCGGTACAGGCGCGAATTTGGCGGTAAGTAAATTTAAAGCTTGTTCGTTGTAGTTGGCAAAATCGTCGTAGCTTTCGACTTCGCCGTAACCCATCAGCAATACAGCAACTCTGTCGTTATTTACAGGTGCAGGAGATGTTTTGAATTCGATTTTTTCGGGAGAAGCAACCACTTTGTATTCCTCAATTTTATTTATTCTAAGAGATGCAGACAGGGTGAAGGGTGAATCGGAGATTTTTGATTTTTTGCGATCGCGCGACAGTTGCGTGCGGGGCTGATTGCCTGTTTCTGCACCGATATTTCCGGGCCAAATCTCTTATTTATCCAAGAACACCGGATCGATCGGTATCAGTCTTAAATCAGCTTTTTAACTCCGGCTCGAAACCCAGAGGGCGGCTAGAACTAGGATCGGACTTTGCTAAGCCTGACAGGGAATCCGGCCGGGGGGGTTAAGTTTTATGTTTTCTTAAGACTCCTTTGCCTTGCCTGTGATCCCAGCGGTTTGGAGCGTTCCCAGCACTATGCCTGGGGGGATACTCTGCAAACTTAACGCTATTATAACTTTAACATCCTATCCCCCGGGATGGTATATGATATAATAGATATATGATAAAGTTATGTTGCGAACTATATTAACTTTCTTGACGCACTATGAGACTGGTAATTTGCCCGGGAGTTCACGAACCAAAGCTAACCGACTGTTTCCTGGCGGGACTTTCGGGGATTTGGGGAGTGGCTGCCGATCGCCCAAACCAGCAAATAGTCGATAACGTCAAGATTTTTCCCGCTCATAAACATCCGCCTTTTTCAGCCATTGACATATTACACTTTTTGTGCAGCGAAGAGTTAGCAGGAGAAAGTCTAGTATTTGTCAGCTTTTCGGCAGGAGTAGCCGGGGCGATCGGGGCGGCTTGGATGTGGCAGCAAATTGGCGGCCAAGTCGGGGCATTTTTCGCCCTAGACGGCTGGGGAGTACCCCTGGGGGGCAATTTTCCCATCCACCGCATCAGCCACGATAGCTTCACGCACTGGAGCTCAGCCATTCTCGGCAGCGGTGGAGACAGCTTTTACGCAGATCCGCCAATCGCACATTTAGATTTGTGGCGATCGCCCCAAACGGCAAAAGGCTGGCAAATCAGTCAAACCTCCGCCGGGATCGAGACAGCCACACCAAAAACCGCAGCAGAATTTTTAGTCCACCTATTGAAACATTACGGAGTCCAGTCAGTTGTTTAATTTAGATTTAGCATCATCTGCGATCGCACCTATTGCTACCCTCGCGGGCTCCGAAAATGCTGTTACTTCCGGCAAAAGCAACAGCCTCAAACAGTGGCTGATATTTAGCGCCTCAGCATTTTTAGTCTCAATTCCCGTCTTCGTGCAAGCACCATTAGTTCGCTTGTATCCAACCATCAGCTTGCTCTCTACAATTCCCTGGTTCGTCCTCAGTTTAATCCTAATTTTCCGCCCCAAAACCCAACTTTGGGGAGACTTATTATTAGGATTTGCCGGATGTTGGCTGGCAGGTTCCATCTATTGGGGCTGGTTTAGATGGGAACCAATTTTACATCTACCTATAGAATCAATTGGCTTGCCTTTTGCTATTTGGTGCTTGAACAAATCTTGGGGAAAAGTTGGCAGCTATTTTTACTTGGGTTCGCTATTTGGCACTGCGATTACTGACTTATATTTTTATTTAACTGGTTTGATGCCCTACTGGCGCAAAGTCATGCACGCAGAACCGGAATTCGCGATGCCGATTTTCCAAAGTGCGATCGGGCAAATCGACACTCCTTGGGGCATCGGTTGCGCCTTAGTTTTAATCGCTGTGTTGCTAACAGTCGGTTTGTTGAGTTTGCGCGACAAGCAATTGCACTGGCGCGCCTTCAGTGGTGCTGTTTTGAGCACGCTTTTGGTAGATGGTTTGTTTTGGCTGGCTGCTTCTGCTGCTTGAGATTTCTGCGGATTTTTGACCGCAGATGTGGGCAGATTGACGCGGATGGACGCAGATTTTTTTGATATGGTATTGATGAGTTACAATCTAAAATCTAAAATCGCAAGTTCGTGAGTTACAATCTAAAATCTAAAATCTAAAATTAAGCTCATGTCTTTTATTTCAGTTCGCGGTGTAGAACATTATTACGAGTGGATAACAGCAGACAATAATGCCGAACCCAGCGGCAAACCAGTTATGGTATTTCTCCACGGCTGGGCTGGCTCGGCTCGCTACTGGGAAAGCACAGCGCGTGCTATTGCTGGCGATTTTGATTGTTTGCTGTACGATATGAGAGGATTTGGCCGATCGCCCTTACCGCCATCACCACCTGAGTCCAGCTACGAACTCGAAACCTACGCCCGTGACTTAGCCGAATTATTAGAATCTCTGAATTTAAGCCGCGTCTTTCTCAACGCTCACTCTACAGGAGCATCAATTGCTACTTTATTTCTCAACCTTTACCCCGAAAAAGTAGAAAAAGCGATTCTCACTTGCAGCGGCATTTTTGAATATGACGAGAAATCCTTCACCACTTTTCATAAATTCGGTGGCTATGTGGTTAAATTTCGCCCGTCTTGGCTGGCTTCTATCCCGTTTGCCGATCGGCTCTTTATGGCCAGGTTTTTGCGCCGTTCCCTGCCCACAGAGGTCAGTCTGGCGTTTCTCAAGGATTTCTTAATGGCAGATGAGGAAGCTGCAATCGGTACAATGGTGACAGCAGTCAGCAAAAGAGCAGCCGAGGAAATGCCCGCAGAATTCGCACGGTTAAGTGTGCCGACACTGCTGGTAGCTGGAGAATTCGATCAAATTATCCCCGCCCTCATGGGAAAACAAGCCGCTTCCCTCAGCAAAAAAGTAGAATTTGTTATAATTCCCAATACGGCTCACTTTCCGATGCTGGAGGATGCCGCAACATATTTGCAGCTCATCCGAGACTTTTTGCCAGCAGCGGCATAGCTGAGTTATAGTTCATCCAATGTACGATCGGACAAGCAAGCTTTTACAGAGGCTTTTGCTCCGATCTTAATTTTTAATTCCTAATTTCTTAAAGCGAAAGGTGGTACCATGAACGACCTCGACCAATACTATAAAGTTCTGGGACTCTTGCCGGGAGCTTCCCGAGAAGAAATTACTCAAGCTTACAAGGATTTAGCGTTCATTTGGCACCCCGATCGCATCCCCAAAGACAATCCTAGACTACTACAGAAAGCTGAAGAAAAGATTAAGGAAATTAATCTAGCTCGCGAACAATTGCGATCGATTCAGCCAAGAGGTCAGAATCAAAACGTTCAGCACAAAAATACTCAGCACAAAAACACCCAGCAACAAAACACCCAGCACCAAAACACCCAGCAGCAAAACACCCAGCAACAAAACACCCAGCACAAACACACCCAGCAGCAAAACACCCAGCAGCAAAACACCCAGCACCAAAATACTCAGTACAGAAACACCCAGCAGCAAAACACTCAGTACCAAAATACTCAGCAGCAAAACACCCAGCAACAAAACACTCAGTACCAAAATACTCAGCAGCAAAACACCCAGCAGCAAAATACTCAGTACAGAAACACTCAGTACCAAAACAATCAGCCACAAAACACTCAGTACAGAAATACTCAGTATCAAAACACTCAGCCACAAAACACCCAGCCGCAGCCAGCAACGCCAAAAGAACCTCGCTACTCTTCCGAGCCCTCTTCAGGAAAATCGGCTGGAAATTATTATGCGGGAAACTATGGAGGAAACTATGCGGGAAATCCTACCGGGCCCTATTCAGATGCCTCCCGCTACCAATCGCCACCGCCGCAGCCATCTCAGTCTTACCGCCAAGCTGCGCCACAAGCCCCCGATTTAAGCGGTTCCAACTTCAAAGGAGCTGCGTTAAAAGAAAAGGATTTTTCAGGGAGAAACTTGAGCAATGCCAACCTGAGTGAAGCTGACTTAAGCGATACTTTTCTGCACAACATCAACCTCACAGGTGCGAATTTACAAAAAGCTAACCTGTTTAGAGCTAACCTGTTAGGAGCTTGTTTGATCAATGCCAACTTGAGAGAAACCAATTTAATCGGAGCAGATTTGAGCGGTGCAGACTTGAGCGGTGCGGATTTAACAGGAGCTAACATCGGTTATGGCGATCGGGTTATGGTAAAACTCACCGGAGCTAGATTAACAGGTACAATCTTACCCGACGGTACGGTTCATAGTTAAATTAGGTAGTTGAACGGGAAAATATCTAAGTGGGTTAGGGCGGGTTTATTGAGGTGATCTGTTGGTGCTAATAATTTGGTCTAACCCTCCCTTGCAGAGATAATGTAGGGGCAGCTTCACCAACATCTATGCCACCAAACATACAGGCCAAAAAACCAGCCCCATCCACCAAAAAATTCCGAATTAATGACATTTAATCATTAGTTGAGATTTGTTGATAGCGGTTATTTATGGATTGGGGCGGGTTTATTGAGATAATCTGTTAGTGGTTAAAATTTGGGTGAACCCACCCCGACAGAGATAATTTAGGGCATATTTTAGTTGATCGAGTTTCCTATTACAACCACCAAAACGGTTCCTCTTTCTTTCTTTCTTTCTTTCTTTCTTTCTTTCTTCTTTTTTTCTGCCTTCTGCCTGAAATCCGTTATATCCGTTACATCGGTGACAAAATCCGTTGCCGAACTTCCTTCCGTTATTAATTATTTCCGGTCGCGCAATTTTCGTCCAGCAGCCAGCATAGCGCCTCCCGCCATCAAACCCCCCATAGTCATCGGCTCAGGAACCGCCTCAGCTTTAACCGTCCCCAGAGAGCCACCTTTAATAAATACAGCAGAATCTAAATTACCGTCGCCGACATCTTTAATGCGGATGCTGAGAACATTCGTCTGATTTTGCTTGAGCAAACCCTCAAACCCTAAAACTTTAGTAAAACCGTCCAGCTTAATGATATTAGCAGCAACACCTGTCAAAACTGGGTTGTTAATATAGTCTGAGTTATCTGTAGCTCGATTATCTGCATTCGGAACAAGATTATTAATCGTAACTGTTTGCCCGTCGCTCAATTTTGCCAAATTATTACCATTCAGCAACAGTTGAAAATCGTCATTAAATTCAGAACCGCCGAATTCAGGAAACTCTTCTGAACCAAATACATATTCAAAGAACAACTTTTCAGCAGTGCTGTCAGCAAAAAAGCTGAGGTCTAGCTGAGTTAAATCGTCAGCTTCGCCCTTTGCCCCAAAGTCCGTGTTTAAATCGCTACCGTTGGTGATTACGTTATCTTTCCGATTCTGCCCCGGTATATCGGTGACTTTGCCAGTGCTGAGAACAACACCTGACTGCAAACCAAAAGGGTCATTAGTAAAAGTACCAAAAGCAGCCTGGTTCCCAGTAACTGAAACAGAGAAATTACTCAATCCCGCTGTGTTATTTCCCAACAAATTATTTTTTAAAGTCTCAGTGTTATTAGTTGCCGCTACCGAAAATGCCATTGCTGGTGCTGCCAACCAGCTCAGAGCAGTAGTTAATGTAGCAGTTAAGGCAGCAATTTGGTGAGAATTTATCATATTTTTTTGTTTAAAAGACAATGCTGATTTAATACCTAAATTCATTTTCACATTAGATAAGCATCCCTGTCTAGTGTCTTTACAATGACTTTACATATACGTATATTTACGGCTTTGGTGGTTAATTGTTGTGGGTATTTCTTAGCAGTTAGTCAATCAATAGATTTCTGGGCAAAAATACAAATGCCAAAATACACGTACACAGACTAATAATTTCAGGAATTACGCAGAGGATACCGAAGAAACAGCGTTTTTCTACGGTTGGCGATCGCCCACTCGCGTGAGATTTTAGTCGAAAACCGGGTTGATAGGTAAGCTGATAATTTATATCAAGTGGGGTCGAGCGACCTCACTTGATATTACAACTAATGACTGATGACAAATGACTGATGACTAATGACAAATGACTAAAACCCCTTTGCTTCTCCTTCTCCGCGCGGATCGGCAGCCCCTTCCAACCAACCATCGCGCGTAAGGACGATCGCATTAGCATTTCCCCAGCCGTCACGTTCGACAATCCTGTGTCCCCGCCTGCGCAACTCCGAAAGCGTCGCAGCATCAAAACCTCCGCGTTCCACCATCAGGCGATCGGGCAGCCATTGGTGGTGAATTCTCGGTGCAGACACAGCCTCGCCGACATTCATGTCGTAAACCAACACATTCAGGACAATTTGCAACACGGTGGTGATAATCGTGCTACCTCCGGGGGCACCAGCAGCGAGGCGAAATTTGCCATTTTCTGAAACTATCACCGGTGTCATGCTGGATAAAGGAGTCTTCCCCGGGGCGATCGCATTTGCCTCACCGCCCACCAAACCAAACAAATTCGGAACTCCAGGCGCCGCCGCAAAATCGTCCATCTCGTTGTTAAGCAAAATTCCCGTACCCGCCGCCACCGCCCCAGCCCCAAAACCGCCGTTCACCGTAAACGTCAAACTCACCACATTGCGATCTTTGTCAACTACCGTCAGGTGCGTAGTCTCCGGCGACTCGTACACAAAACGGCTCAAAGTTTTAGCGTCAACCGCTTTCACCTCACTGGAGGGTTTGGCTTTTGAGATATCGATTTGCGATCGGCGCAATTTGCCAGAATTCTTGCTAGTCAGAGCTTTAACCGGTACCGTCACAAAATCCGGATCGCCCAAATACTCAGCCCTGTCAGCATAAGCAATCCTCATGCTCTGGGCCAGCAAGTGCAAAGTATCTGGACTTTTCCTCCCCCATTTCTTGAGATCCGTATCTCCGAGAATATTTAAGATTTGCAACAAATGAACGCCGCCGGAAGAAGGAGGCGACATCGCGCAAATTTCGTAAGCCCGAAACTTGCCGCAAACCGGATTGCGCCAAATCGGCGTATAGTTTTTGAGGTCTTCGAGAGTCATGATGCCGCCGTTTT
>JBDTEI010000472.1:0-3169 GCA_039922675.1 Microcoleus sp. | reverse complement strand
AACGAATTTCAGAGGTTCAACAGGTTTCATAAAAAATGAGAAAATAATTGCCGCACTTGCTGCCAGCAACCCGACTCCGATAAGTGCAAATCTTGATTTTTTATTCGGGCGAAGTACATCCAGCGGAATTAAGACATTGAGGGCGACATCAGCGGAGGCGTAGCGGTGTTTAAAATTAGGTTCTACCATTTTTTGCAGCCAGTCAAGAAATTCGGGAGTTAGCTGCGGTAAACGACTTTTAAAATTAATGCGCCCGGTATCATCCATCAAGCTGCCAACTTCGGTAGAATTTATCTTGAGTAGCAAGCAAATCAGGGTTGCACCCAGACTATATAAATCGGATGCAACTGTTAGCTGACGGTTGAACATTTGTTCTGGCGGCATAAAGCCTAGCGTGCCTTTGACAACGCTGCTGGCGGCAACTTCTCCACCTCCGATTCTCGCAAATCCAAAATCCACAAGACTGACATTCATCCGGTCATTTACTAAGATATTTTCTGGTTTTAAATCTCTGTGGATGACTGGTGGAACGCGATTTTGCAGGTATTTAAGTATTTCTAAAACAGAGATAGCAATTTGCTTGATTTGTTCTGGATTCCAGTGGGCCGGATTTGCCAAGGAAGGGGCATTTTTGTATTCTTGCACCATGCAGAAACCCGACGCGGTTTGGAAAGAATCTAAATAGCGGGGAATGCTGGGATGGTCGAGTTCTCGCAAAATCTGAATTTCTTTTTCGTAAGCTTGATATTCCGACCAATGGGCACCGGTGCGGGCAAATTGAAATTGTTTGACAACAACGGAACGTTTTGTATTAATTTCGGTAGCGAGGTAGGTAACGCGACCGCCTGCGCGATTGTGTCCGAGTTCGCGAGTTATTTGATAGCCGTAGTTGGAAAAATCCGGGTATGTGTTCATCAGATAATGTGCTACTAGAAAAGTACGGTGGGTTATGGTTTAATCAAATAGGGCTCGGATTTGCGATATTCGGCAATGATTCTGTTTCTTTTAAAAACAATCAGGTTAAGTAATGGAATAGCGGTGGCGGCGAGAGGGACTAGCGCACTTGCTGCTACAGCTAAAATTTTACTTGCTTCCACCGATTCTCTCTCAATTGCCAAGTTTAAATAATGTGAAAATCCGAATCCTAAACTGATGCAAAAGCCAGCGGTGAGAAATACGATCGCCACAGCATCTTGCTTAAAAAAACCTCTTTCAAGCAGATCGTGAATCCTAGGTTGAGCTAAAGTATAAACTAGCGCGGAACAACCAGAACTCAATAAAATAAGAGCGATCAGTCTTGAACCATTTCCAAAAGGTGATTCCGACATTCCCAACAGCGGAAAAACCAAAGAAGAGAAAATCACAAGTCCAGAAGCTGCAAATGCCGCGATGGCCAAACCCCTAATATTCGCAACACTGCCAACTGAAGCACCAACTAAAGCTGACACCACAAAGCCAACTAGCAAAGCGATTACTTTACCTGTACTATTGGTAAAACCACTACCAAAAATTGATTCAAAAGTATTTGCTACAAGAACCATTGCTGTAATTACCAAAGTTGCTCCAAATACAGATCCAAACGAATTTAGTGCAGTTCCATTCACTTCTGCATTGAGCGTCTTTTCTGCTGCTGCAAATCCAGTGACTAACGGAGCTAGCATCATCACAAAAAAACTATTTATACCTGTTTGGCTACTCAGCACCCAACCGACCATGATAAACCCAAAGATAAATTTCAGTATATCTTTAGATAAAGATGGCATTTGTTTAGCTTGGGGAAGACGAGCAGTTTTAACTTCAATAGCAATTTTATGGAAATCTGGCTCAGAATTAGCGTGCAGTATAATCTGGCGATGATAAGTTCTGTTTGCTAGCAATTTGCTCGAATCTACCGTGATTTTGCACTCAACCTCATTGCCTTCAAACTTATAGGTTTCAAAGAATATCCAAGGGTGGTCGTAAGGATTATGAGGCGGGTCGTTTGGATGCGGTGCCACCTGCCATCTACCTGATAAAATTGTATTGGGGATTGGATTGCTTATGGTAACGGTTTGTGTGATTGTTTCTCCATATTCTGTAGCGGCAAATTCCAGCATATCGCGATTACTTCTCACTTTCGGCAAGCTGCTAACATCCAGAGATTCCAGAACAGCCAAAGCATCAGCAGCCGACTTGTATCTATCTTGAATTCTCGGCGCTACCATCCTGTCCAGCCAGTTCATCCAACCCTGCTGCAAGGGCGGTACTAAATGCCGAAAATGAATGCTATAATTATCATCAATTAAGTTACCGACATCCACGGATTTTGTACCTGTTAACAAGCAAATTAGCGTCGCCCCCAAGCCGTAAAGGTCGGATGCTTTTGTTAATTTCCGGTTGAACATTTGCTCTGGTGGCATGAATCCCATTGTGCCTTTGACGACGCTGCTGGCGGCGATGTTTCCGCCTCCTAAGCGGGCAAAACCGAAGTCTACTAGGTAAACGTTTAAGTCTTCGTCTATTAATAAGTTCTCTGGTTTGATGTCGCGGTGGATTACGGACGGTGTTTGGGATTGCAGGTAAGCTATAATTTCTAAAGTGGCGATCGCAATTTGTTTAATATCCGGCGGCGAAAAATTTCGGGCGATCGCACATTCGGCATTTTTGTATTCCTGCACCATGCAAAATCCGCTGTCAGTCCCGAAAGCATCGAGATAGCGGGGAATACCGGGGAAATCCAAACTTTCCAGCACTTTGATTTCCTGTTCGTAAGCATCGTATTCCGCCCAGCTAGCACCTAATTGGGCGAATTGAAATTGCTTGATGACAACGGACTTATTTGTGTTAATTTTTGTGGCGAGATAGGTGACGCGGCCGCCCAAACTGTTGTATCCGAGTTCGCGGGTTACTTGATAGCCGTGGGTGGAAAAGTCGGGAAAATCGTTCATAAGATTTGTAGTGAGGACTTCAGTCCGCAGAAATATCAGAGGACTAAAGTCCTTACTACGAACTGGGTTAATTTATGTGGTTAGATATTAAAAATCGCTGTTACCAAGATAACTTTTTTGGGAAAGGGCGGCAAGTGTGGTAGGATTTGAATTCGCGATCGGTTCTAGCGGGGAGCAGCCGCCAGAGGAAACGGGGAAAGTTCGGTGCAAGTCCGGCGCTGTCCCGCAACTGTAATGAAACC
>JBDTEI010000471.1:0-11608 GCA_039922675.1 Microcoleus sp. | reverse complement strand
GCTCAAACCGCTCAAGCAGCCAGCCAAGCCAAAAGCGCCTTTTTAGCCAATATGAGCCACGAATTGCGCACTCCCCTCAACGCGATTATTGGTTACAGCGATATGCTCAAAGAAGACGCCGAGGATTTAGGCTACGAAGATTTTATCCCCGACTTACACAGAATTCAAACGGCCGGCAAACACTTGCTCTCTTTAATTAGCGACATTCTAGATATTTCTAAGATTGAAGCGGGGCGGATGGAACTTTATTTAGAAACTTTCAACCCGGTTAATTTAATTGACGAGGTAGTTTCTACTGTCGAACCCTTGGTAGATAAAAATTCTAATAAGTTTGAAGTTAATTGTGGTAGCGACTTGGGAGTGATGTATGCTGACATTACTAAAACTAGGCAAATATTACTCAACCTGCTGAGCAATGCAGCAAAATTTACGCAAGGCGGCACTATTAACCTGTCCGTTGAAAGAGTTAAACATAACAGCTTAACAACTCAAGAAATAGCAGAACCTTCCGATTTAATAATTTTTCGCGTAGCTGATACGGGCATTGGGATTCCCTCCGAACAAATGCAGCATTTATTTCAAGCTTTTATGCAGGGCGATGCCTCAACTACGCGCAAGTACGGCGGCACGGGTTTGGGATTGACTATTAGCCGTCACTTTTGCTTAATGATGGGCGGCGATATGCAAGTTCAAAGCGAGTTAGGTTGGGGTTCGGTTTTTACTGTGTGCTTGCCGGCGCGGGTTGAATTGTTATTAGATAAAACAGCGGTTGAAACCGCTTCTATACAGACAAAACCCGCCGACGCGGGTTGAAGAATGAGCAGTTAAAATGCGGACAAGTCTTGCTTCTATCTTTTACATCCGTTATATCCCCTACATTGTTCGTTGCTGAACTTCCTTCTGCTATACTTGCCGTTTCTGCCGCCCTAAAAGTTGAGCTGCTAATACCCCGCCGACAAAGCCAAAGAAATGCGCTTGCCAGGAAACTCCCGGCTGCGATGGCAAAACTCCCCAGATTAAACTGCCGTAGAAGAAACCGACCATTAAAGATATCGCAATAGACGTAAAGCTGCGCTCAAAATAGCCCCGCAGCAGCAAAAATCCGAAGTAACCAAAGATTAATCCGCTGGCACCGATGTGCACGGAATTGGGCGCACCTGTCAGCCAAACTCCCACTCCGCTGATGAGTACAGTAACGGCACTGACAACAAAAAAGTCGCTAATTTCTCGCAGCATGATTAACCAACCAAATATCAGAAACGGGAGGGTATTGGCGGCTAAGTGAGCAAAACTACCGTGCAGAAAAGGCATAAACAGGATGCCTTCAAGTCCGTCGATGCTGCGGGGGCGGATTCCGTAGGCATTAAGTGCGCCTCTAAACACGAATACATCGAGAATCTCGATAATCCAGAGGAGGGAGACGAACCCGCCGAGAATGACGGCGTGGCTTTGCAATTCGCGGGTGATAGATTTGGTTTCTGGGTTGCTCATGGGTTGTGAGGGCGGTAATGCCGATTATTTTTAATTGTAGGAGTTTCTGCCCGATTCCCTACGGGATAGCTACGCTCGCGCACGCAGCGACACTTGGCGCTGGGTTTCAGGGTTTTTTGCAGCAGAGCTTATTTGAAACTATTATAACTTTGATTAAAAATTCCGCATTTTCACGCATGGAATTATTCACCTCGATGCGTCATGATCGTAGAAGAACTACAAAAGGAGACTCAAGTGAAGGTTGAACCTTAAAGGTAAAAGGCAGAGTTTTTACCCGATCGATAAATCCTCGATCTGGCAATGAGGACACTTTTGCGATCGCACACCGCCTCTCAAAAAAACTCAGGAACTACTTGTCTCGGTTCTAGTCATTAATTGAAGAACTTTCATCCGGTAAAGCAAAACGAGCTGCTGTAGGTACTTATTGTAGACAAAATCCAGTACAAGCTCTACAAAGAGTTCTTGGCACCTCGTCGTAAAAGAGGAACAGAGCAAAATGAACGTATTTGAGCAAAAATTACCCCAGAGAATTCTGCCAATTTGGGTATGGCATGGCAAAGAGGAAATTACTGTTACTGTCGCTACAATTTCTCAGCCTTATAGTAAAAAGCCGCGCTTTGATTTATTACATCCGCTGAAAGAGTGGATCGAGAACACGGAAATTAAGAGTCAAAAATTGGCTCGGTTGTTGTGTAAATATATTCCGTCGCAGTGTCCGTTTGAGCGGGAAGTCAAGTTTGGCGATCGCACTTTATTTCACATTCCGCCGCTGTGCAAGTTAAATCCGCTTTACGAGCAAGTGGTTGGGATTCGCTTTCGGGCTTTGTGTTATTTGGCTGACGAGTGCGGCGTGGATGTAACTCCCTATTGTTAATTCGGCAAAAATTTAAATTTCTAACTCTCTTTTTCGCCCTCCCTTCTCCTTGTTGGGGAGGTTTTTTTGATTTAATGGGAAATTTTAGATTTGAGAAAATGTTAGATCGCTGATATTTTGTGCGATCGATATGTTGGTGGAGTCTTAGTCGTCAAAGCATCAGCAATAAAAAATGAAAAAGTAATTAATTGGGATACAATTATTTCCGATATGCGCGAAGCAAGAATCGGGAAGTTGATCCAAAATAATTATGTTATTATCGATGAATGTATGAGACTACAATCAGTGGTTGAGTAAATAGCTAGCAGGCAAAATATAAATTTGTTATGAGCGCGATCGAACGAATTAAGGAAAAACTGACACAACTCCGACAGAGCGATACCAAGTTGTGGGTAACAGACGCTAATATGCACAAATATCAGCTTTCCCCTCCGTTGTCGGAAGAAGTTATTGCCAATTGGGAAGCTCGTGCTCAGGTAAAGCTCCCAGAAGAATATCGATTATTTCTCGGCGAACTTGGAGAAGGCCCTGCAGGCCCTGGTTTTGGGATGCGGAAGCTCACCGAGATGAATTTAACGCCGTATCTAAAAGAGCCCTTTCCTCTCATTGAGCCATTTTTAGGTTTAGGATCGATTGACACTTCAAAACTTGATCGAGAACAGGAATGGGAAGCTTATAAGAAGTTCGTCGATGAATGGGACAAAATCCCTGACGGTGGTATCCTGTATTTAACAGATTACGGTTGCGATATTTATGGGGGATTGGTTCTCAACGGTAAGTATCGCGGACAAATTTGGATTTGCGAAAGCAATTCTCCATCCTATTGTCCCTTCGGCTATGCCGTTCACCTTCACGATCCTGACCAAGATCCCTGTGCTGATATCCCAAAGGACTTTACCTTTTTTCAGTGGTACGAACACTGGCTTGATGGAGCATTGACAGAAGTTTGAATATAACAGAATACAACAGCTAAATAAGCCGATATATTCTCCCTTGGGTAACAGATAAGTAGGTAGCCGCAAATAAACTTTGCTATCTAACAGAATGTAAAGTTGTCGGAACCTCTGCGATTGCTTTCCTACCCTACGGGAACGCCTATGTCGAACGGATCGCTAACGCTAACGCTCTGGGAGTTTATCTAATCCATTATTTATTTGGTTTCATATTCTTGCGGATATATCTCGATCGCACTTTTGAGCTTAGAGTTAATTTGTGGCGGGTTTTCAATCGCCGAGGTAACAATTTCCCAGTTAGATTCCGAAAGAACGGGTTGAGATGATTTTTTTCAGTAGAGCAAGATTGGCTCATCTGATATTGTAGCAATTTTTATAAATGTTAATTCCTTTCATCAACCTCTATAGCAATATCACAGTTTCAGCAAATTGATTTTCGCTATTACGATGGCGAAGATGTAAAGTAATTTCTGTATCGAGTCGCTTCAGAAAAATCAGTAGTTTGCCCTCACTGAACCGTTGAAACTCTCCGTTCATTAAATTAGATACTTCTGGCTGTGGAATGCCAAGAATTTGACTAATTTCGTGCTGTTTTAAGTTGCGTTGTTTCAGGATACGGATTACTTGAATTCCTATTTTTCCCCGCGTAAAAAGTTCGTCTGCATCCTCCAGTCCGAGGTCAGAAAATACATTGCCGCTGCTTTCTTCAAAAAAGGGTTCTTGGGTCATTTTTGTTCTTCCCTTGCCACTGCGTCCTTATAGCGTTGTTTAATCAGGTCAACATCAGCTTGTGGGGTTTTAATCCCCTGTTTTGATTTCTTCTGAAAAGCGTGCAGGACATAGACTTTTTCCCCAATCTTTACAGCGTAAACTGCCCTGTAAGTATCAGTATCGTAGCGTTTTACGATTTCATATACACCGCTGCCCACCACTTTAAAAGGCTTGGCTTGTAAAGGTGTTTCCCCTGCTTGCACCAGTTGCAGCGCATAACCTACTGCTTTTTGTACCTCTGGGGGAAACTCGCGGATATTTCTGCGAGAGTCTCCCATCCAAACAAGAGGTCGTAAAGCAATCTCTATAATGTCCTCACTATCACTCATTTTATATGGAAATTTTTCTAAAAACAAGTCAGACAATAATTTGCTAAATAAGCAAGGGCATCTCTTGTAGACGCCCTTACCCAACTAACTACGCGCCCACAGATTCCTTGGCCGCGTACAACACCTCAGCATTAATTAAAGCAATACCGCGCTCGCGAGCAAATTTCTCAGTATTTCGCTTCACCTTACCCCGCACAAAACCGGGGATTTTATTCAACTCAGCTTGTCCATCTTTCGTCCAATTCATATCAGAATCAGCAGAAATTCCCTTAGTAATCACTTCCTTAGTATCGTGGCCACCAAAGATTTCCAGCAAGTGGTCTTCCATTCCCAAAGTAAAGGAATTGTAGACCAAATCTACGCACTGATTTGTGCCTTCATAACCCAAAAATGGTTTGTAGCCGATCGGGAAATTTTGAACGTGAATCGGCGCAGCAATCACACCGCACGGAATATCAAGCCTTTTACCGACGTGGCGTTCCATCTGCGTGCCGAAAATTGCGGAAGGTTCCGCCTTGGCGATCGCATCTCCGATCGCCCCATGATCCTCCGTCACCAGCACTTCATCACAATACCCTTTTACCTCTTCCCGGAACCAATAAGCATCGTGTTTGCAGTAGGTTCCAGCCCACACAACGTGGATTCCCATCTCGCGTGCCAAAATCTTCGTCATCGCCGCAGCGTGGGTATTATCGCCAAATACGACGGCTTTTTTGCCGGTTAAGTTTTGGCAGTCGATCGACCTTGAGAACCAAGCAGCCTGAGACACAAACCGCGTTTGTTGGTCAATAAACTCTTCATAATTAACATCCGCACCTTGAGCATTCAACACTTCCTGAATCTTGCGAATACAGCGCGCAGTTTCTACCACACCCATCGGCGTAATATCCACCATCGGAGTGCCAAATTCTTTTTGCAAATACTCCCCGGTCATCATCCCCAATTCCCGATAAGGAACCAAGTTAAACCAAGCGCGCGGCAGTCTTTTCAAGTTATGAACCGAAGCACCTTCGGGAATAACTTCGTTAACTTCAATTCCCAAATCTGCCATCAAACGCTTCAATTCGGTGCAGTCGTGCTGGTTGTGGAAACCCAGCGTAGACATACCGATAATATTCACCGATGGTTTTTCGCTTTTAGCTTCTACTAAATCGCCTTTTTTGCGAGCTTTGTTAATGTAAAATTGAACGATTTGATCTAAAGTGCGATCGGCTGCTTGGAGTTCATTGACGCGATAATGGTTGACATCGGCCAACAAAACATCGCCTTTAGCCTCCAATTGAGCTCGCTCTACGAAGTTTTCCAAGTCTTCTTGCAGAATGCTGGAGGTGCAAGTCGGAGTCAACACAATTAAATCTGGGTGTTCTTCTCTGTCTTTGCGCGTGATATTGTCCACCACCCGTTCCTGCGAGCCCCGCGCCAGTACGTGTCTGTCAACGACGCTGGTAGTTACCGGCGTGAAATCCCGTTCCCTCTCTAGCATGGAGCGCATGACGTTAAAATAGTCGTCTCCAATCGGTGCGTGCATGATGGCGTGGACGTTTTTGAAGGAAGTCGCAACGCGCAAAGTGCCGATGTGGGCTGGGCCTGCGTACATCCAATAAGCCAATTTCATAGGTATTTTTCCTGCTGCTGGTTGAGATTTGCCCGATCGGGCGATTACTGCTAAATTTTAAGGTTGTTTCCGATTTTCTCACCGGATGAATCCTTTAGAAATAATAACTTTCTGAAGATTTACAGATGGGAAAAATCCTCAAACCCTTTTGCTGGCTGGGATTTTACTCGCCATTCCCACAATTTTACCTTTGTTTTATGGCAATAATTCTTAATCTATTGTCAAGTTTCGTTAAGAACCGGACACATCTTATCAACCTAGGATACCCCAGCCGCACCTGACACCTAGATTGCTACAATAATTTTCGCCCAACTACATTATTGACTTTTTAAGCAACATCAAATACACTATTAATTAATCCACTATTTCCTCTGTCGCCAAACTTGCTTTATTAGGGGAAATATTGACCTAAAATAAATCCTTGACAAATCCCATGAAACTATCCAAAATTGACTTAAGCAGCGTCTTAGCAGTCGGTCACTCTAACGGCCAGTTAGGACTGTTGATCGATCGGGGAAAAGAAGTCGAATTTATCGAAATTGCTGCTCCCGAAGCTGCAATGCACGGCCTGCAAATGGTTGATTTCATTGCGAATACAGATTCAACCGAACTCAGTGGCAGTATTCAATCAAAAGAAATTGCTCCAAGCTGCGAACCCATTGCTATGATATCGGTTGATTCGGAAATGGCTAGCGCGATCGGATACAATGAAGAGGCTCAAGTTTTGCAAATAGAATTTAGCAGCGGGTCAGTCTATCAATACAGCGACGTAGAACCGGAAATTTGGGAATCTCTGCAAGATGCTGATTCTACAGGCAGATTTTTTAACTCCGAGATTAAAGGTTATTATTCCAGCCGGCGCGTAGATGACCCAATAGATAAGACGGCGGTTGAAACCGCGTCTATAAAAACGAAGTCCACTCCAAGCGGTGTAAAAAAAACAACCTAATTTTAAACGCCATTTCTTCAACCCGCGTCGGCGCGTGAGTGTTTGTGTAGACGCGGTTTCAACCGCCCGGTGTCCTAAAAGCTGAGATTGTTTTTTTGTCAGCAGTGCGATCGATCGCCAAACCAAATCATTGCACAAATCCTGTATTTGTGCTTTTGTTTACCTAACTGCTGAGGTCACGAAAGCCCCAGGCCAATGCCAGTCAGCAGCAGCTCTTTGCTTGATACGGCGTGTCTTCCCACACATCCCAAAACATAGCTCTTGAGTGATAATGAAGAATAACATAGGATTTACGAAAAAACCCCGGTTCATAGGAAAAAATCTTGGGTTTCTCAACAACTACCAACAAACAAACCGGGTTTCTAGCCCGCCGCGCGTCAGTCCTGTAATATTGACCAACAAGCACACCTAATTTGATAGAACCAACTATGATGTCAATTCCCGGCGTTGCAGTTCTCGCTCTCATTTATGAAAGCAGCACTTCTCTGGTTTACCGCGGCCGCAACGAGCAAGACAACCAACCCGTTATTATCAAAATTATCAAAGAAGACTATCCGACTCCCGAACAACTGAACAGATACAAACGCGAATATGACATTACTGCTAACTTAAACCTGCTCGACGGAGTTGTTAAAGTACACAAGTTACAGCAGGTTAGAAATAGTCTGGCAATGATTTTTGAAGATTTTGGTGGCGAATCTTTGAAAATCTTTATGGCTACCCAAAAATTTACCAGTTTAGGATTTTTAACGACAGCAATCAAAGTTGCTGAAACCTTGGGAGAAATTCACGCAAACAATGTAATTCATAAAGATATAAATCCCTCTAATATAGTTTTTAATCCAGCTACAGGACAAGTTAAAATCATAGACTTTAGCATCTCAACTGCCTCAAATCTGGAAAACATTCCCAATAAAAATCCCAATTTTTTAGAAGGCACCTTAGCCTATCTGTCGCCGGAACAAACCGGCAGAATGAACCGGGTAATAGATTACCGCACGGACTTTTATTCCCTTGGCGTCACCTTCTATGAAGTCCTGGCAGGACAGCTCCCTTTTACTACTACCGATCCCATGGAGTTAGTGCACTGTCACATCGCCAAACAGCCAGTACCTCTCGCTGAAATTGCACCAGAAATTCCTCAAGCTATTTCAGACATTGTGATGAAATTGCTAGCAAAAGCGGCTGAAGATCGCTATCAAAGTGCTTGGGGACTAAAAGCAGATTTGGAATCCTGTCTATTTCAATTGCAAACATCAGGGGTCATTTCCGAGTTTGCTCTCGGCAGCCAAGATATTTCCGATAAATTTCAAATCCCTCAAAAACTTTACGGCAGACAGCGAGAAGTTGAAACTCTTTTAGCGGCCTTTGAACGGGTAGCAGCAACAAATAATCGAGCCTACCGCCTCGAATACTCCCAAATTTCTGTCATCAACAAAGAGAGCAAATCGCCCAAAGAAAGTTCTCTGTCAGTGATCACGAGAGGACAGCATAAATCCCGTAGCGAGATGATGCTGATTGCTGGTTATTCCGGCATTGGGAAATCTGCAATGGTGAAGATTTTAGACAAACCTATTACCCGCAGACGCGGATATTTTATTTGGGGAAAATTTGACCAGTACAAGCGGACTATTCCTTACTCGGCAGTTGTCAGCGCATTTTCGGAATTGGTGCGGCAACTGTTAACTGAAAGCGAAGCTCAATTAGCAGTTTGGCGCGAAAAACTCCGCAATTCTTTCGGTCAAAATGGGCAAATTATTATTGATGTAATTCCCGAAGTAGAACTAATTGTCGGCGCTCAGTCTCCTGTAGCTGAATTGGGGCCGACGGAATCTCTGAACCGCTTTAATTTAGTCTTTCAAAATTTCATTCGCGTATTTTGTCAGCCCGAACATCCGCTAGTAATTTTTCTCGACGATTTGCAGTGGGCTGATTCTGCCACACTCAAGCTGATCGAATTGATGATGACAGATGAAGCGACACAATATCTGTTTTTAATTGGTGCTTATCGGGATAATGAAGTGAGTCCCACTCATCCTTTAATGATGACTGTGGAGACGCTGCGAAATCAGGAAGCCATCATTAATGAGATTGCTTTGTCGCCCCTGGGTGTGGAAAACATCACTCATTTGATTGCCGAGACTTTGCACAGCGATCGCGAATCTGTCAAACCCTTAGCTGAACTGGTTGTCAGTAAAACAGACGGCAATCCTTTTTTTGTTAATCAATTCCTACAAACATTGTATCAAGAAAACCTGCTAGTTTTTCACCCGCCACAGTCGGGTAGCAAGGGTGGCTGGCATTGGGATATGACTCAAATTGAGCAGTGCGCTATCACTGATAATGTAGTAGATTTGATGGTGCAGAAGTTGAGAAAACTGCCAAGTTCTACGCAGCAGGTTTTGCGTTTAGTGGCTTGTTTGGGCAACGAATTTGACTTAAATACTCTTTCTTTAATTAATGAAAAAGAAGCTTCGGAAACTTTTTCTCACTTGTTGCCGGCGATTAAGTCGGGGCTGATTCTGCCAACTTCAGAATTGGAAAGCAAGTCTTTAGATTACGTGATGTTTCCGCTATTAATTCTCAATTATAAATTTTTGCACGATCGCGTCCAACAAGCAGCTTACGCTCTGATCGACGACTCACAAAAAAAAGACGTTCACCTGAAAATCGGCAGGCAAATCCTCGAAAACACTCCGGCTGAATATCGCGCTGACAGAATCTTTGAATTAGTCGATCACTTGAATGTAGCCCGATCGCTAATTAGAGACGAGCCAGAATTAATTGAACTGGCAACGCTGAATTTAGACGCTGCCCGCAGAGCCAAAGATGCCACTGCTTATGTTGCGGCATTGCAGTATTTAACCGCAGGTATGGACGGTTTAACCGCCGATATTTGGGATTCCCACTACGACTTAGCCTTTGCTCTGCACCTAGAGCGCGCAAATGTTGAGTATTTAAACGGCTATTTCGAGCATTCAGAAGAATTTATCAACATAACCTTGCAAAAAGCGCGATCGGCCTTAGAAAAAGTAGAAATTTACAACCTGCTGATCGTGCAGTACACCCTGCGAGCGAAGTATGAAGAAGCCGTTAAAGCCGGAATCAAAGCTTTGGACTTGCTGGGAATTGACTTGCCGCTAGACGGGCTGCAAACAGTCATCTCCGAAGAATTTGCAGCAGCCACAAATTTTTTAGCAGGTAGAGAAATATCTTCGCTGATTGACGCTCCCGAAATGACTGTACCCGACAAAAAAGTGGCAGTCAAATTAATCACAAACTTGTTAACATCGGCTTACCTCAAAAATCCAGACTTGTGGAAAGTCAGCGTATTAAAAGGAGTCAATCTTTCTCTCACATACGGTTTGGTTCCCGAAGCATCTCTCTGCTACGCGGGCTACGGTATGTTCTTAAACGCTGTTTCTGGAGATTACAAAGCAGCTTATCAATTTGCCATGCTGTCGCTGAATTTGAGCGAAAAATCTGGAAATATCGGCTTGAAATGCAGAGCTTGTTCGTCCTTAGTCAGTATTTTTCATTACTGGTTCAATCATATTAAAGAAGCACACGCGATCAGCAATGAAGGGTATCAAGCAGCTTTAGAATCAGGAGATTTAGAATACGCAGGTTATATCCTATCCAACCGTATAGCCAATTACTTTTTTCAAGGTAAAGAAATCTCGCAAATTCTAGCAGACACGAGCAGGTATTTGCAGTTCAGCCAAAAAACCAAAAATCAGCTTGTTACCGATATATTATTAGGGGTAGAGTTGATCCTGCGCAACTTGAGCCAACTGACTCCTGAAAAATTTGTATTTGAAAGCGAAGATTTGAGCGAAGCTGAATACGTACAAAACTGTCAAACTCATCAAAATTTGTATTCGCTTTGCCTTTATCAAATTCGTAAATGCCAGGTAATGTACTGGTACGGCAACTTCAAGGAAGCGCTGCAACTAGCTTTGGAAGTAGAAAAGCAGCTATCTTTTATTACCGGAGCGATCCCAGCTACCGAATGGAACTTTTTCTTTTCTCTAGTGTTAGCGGCCGTTTTTCCAAATGTTTCAGAAGAGAAGCAAAAGGAATATTTGGAAAAATTAGATGCCAATCAAAAGCAGATGAAAATTTGGGCAGACAACTGTCGCGAAAATTTTCTGCACAAATACCTTTTAGTACAAGCAGAAATAGCCCGAATTACCAAGAAAGATTCAGAAGCTGTAGAGCTGTACGATTTCTCGATAAATTTAGCCCAAGACAGTGAGTTTGTCCAAAATGAAGCGCTGGCTAACGAACTAGCCGCCAAGTTTTGGTTGAGTAAAGGCAAATATCAATATGCCAAAATCCACTTACGCGAAGCTCACTCGTGCTACTTGCGCTGGGGTGCAGTCCGCAAAGTTGAAGATTTAGAAGAGAAGTATCCGCAGTTGCGGGAAATGACGCCGCTCAACGGAAGTTTTAACAACAATCCAACTACAACAACTATTCATACTTCTACTGGCAGCGATGCGAGAGTGCTGGATTTAGCAACTGTAATGAAAGCATCTCTGGCAATTTCCAGCGAAATTGTTCTCGACAAATTGCTGGCTTCTTTGATGAGAATATCGATAGAAAACGCGGGTGCACAATCGG
>JBDTEI010000470.1:0-3784 GCA_039922675.1 Microcoleus sp. | reverse complement strand
AAATATCCCAAAACGCACGCATAACCAGTGATGGTATAGGTGCTACCTAAAATTAGCTCAGCAACTTGATTTGCAGGCAGTTTCGATGAATCTTGTGGTTGACCTTTAATCAGAGTTGTTTGAGTTACCAACAGTTGAGCGTTCCCATTGCTATTGGGTACATCTGCCAGATCAAATTTCAAAACTTTTGTACCTTTGGCAAGCTGAACGTCTGGTTCGTAAAAATAGCCAAAAGTGCCGATCGGCGAAATTGATGAATCCAGAACCACCTTGAGATGCCCGTCAATAAATCCGTACTTGCTAAGCACCAAAGTCTGGCCAGCTTTGACAAAAACTTTTTGCTGGTTGTTGAGGCGGGAACCATCAACCGGGGCTACCTTAAACCAAGTGTCGGAAACTATCTTTAAGCTCAAATCTTTGCCGACAGTCAGCGGATCGGAACTTACGGTAATATAAATTATTTGGCTGCCGGTAACGTTACGTTTGCTGTCAGTTGTCCGCAATCTCAGCCACCGAGCTCCCGGTATGCTAAATCCTTTGGGCAAATTCACTTGCCAAGTACCTGCTTGTTGGTTTAGTGTTACGGTTAGCGGAAGTTTGTCCTCAGCTATTACCTCAACTTTTGCTGCTTGTTGCTTGTCAAAAGTACCTGAAAGTGCGATCGACTGATTGACCAAAACCTCCGTCGGCCCTTGATAAGTTAAATTGGGCGCAGGGTTAAAAGATTTGCCACCGCGACTGAATTGCACGAAATCGGGGTAAACGAAACCCGTATTACCAAAGGGCGGCAAATTCTCCGTCAGCGAGACTTTAATGTGACCTTGTTCGATCGAGAATCCGGAAATTCCGTAAATCATTCCCGCCGGCAAAGTAATTTTTTCTGGCAGTTGCAGGTTAGCAGCATCCACCAGCCGCTTTTTAAACGCAGTAGTTTTGACAACAGTCATAGTAACTGCATTTCTGTCAATTGAAATTCCCTTACCGTCTTGCAAAATTTGGACGTGTTGCGAGTACAGAAATCCCGAATTGCCGAAGTTGGCAATCGGGCGATCGAAGGTGACTCTAAAATGAGTTTCCACGCAAGCATAGCCGAAAATATTGAAAGTTTCTCCCTGGTAAAATTGGACTTTCTGAGTTTGGTTTAAAGTGGCCGAATCTGCGGGGTTGCGCTTTAACCATGTCTTCTTATTCACCCACAACAACTGCATTCCAGGCGGCGGGGCAGGTAACTGGGTGCGATCGAATATCAGGATTTTTGCACCTTTCGCGATGACTACGTGCTTTTCGTAAAAAAAGCCGGACTTTCCCAGCGGAGAAATTGGATTATTTAGTTGAACATTCAGGTGTCCGTCTTCTAACTCGTAGTCGCTAATTTGATAAGTTTGACCTACAGGTATTTCCGCTTTTTGCTGAGAGTTGAGACTGGCTGACGGCACTGTTCCGGCTTTTAATTGCGTGTCTTGGAGCGTAATTAACGTGAAAGATTGAGCGGGTGTATTAGTAGAAGCAGGATTAACTTTGATGTTAATTGTTTGTGCGCCGATAACTTTGCCAGTATTATCAGTCGCCTTCACTTGCACCGTGCGAGTTCCTGGGCTATCAAATCCTTTCTCTAAACCAATGTTCCAAATGCCTGTAGATGGATTTATCCCGACCTTCAGAGTATTTGAGCCTTCTGCTGCTGAGATTGCCACCACTTGATTTTTGTCAAAACTGCCAACTAAGACAGAGGCTCGATTAGCCTCAATTTCTTGTGGGCCTAAGTAACTCAAAATAATTTTGCTGTTTGTCATTCTGTATCCGCCTACCTACTCAATTATTCAGCTACAGCAAGGATAACTTCTGATTTTATCAAACACAATGACTTGATCCCGGAAAAAATCGCCCCGATACTGAATCTAGGGGCGGTTAATGCCTTTTAAATCATGAATTAATTTTTAATGGTTGGGGAGATTTGCCCCAGAAATCTAACTGTAGGGTGCGCAATGGACACTTTACCCGAATATACCGCTGCTCGATCAGATTTGTAGCGCAAGTCTTGAGGGAACAAATTTAGTTCGAGTAGGTTATTACCCCCTAGACCTTTAACCCCTTACTTGCTTAGTCAGCACTTACGAAAAAACCCGGTTTCTACGAGAATATTGCGTGTAGTAACGAGACATCTCGGAAGAAACCGGATTTTTAGTCACTTGCTGAGCGCGGCTAAACTATGGTGACAAGAATATCTTGAGCGTGAGAGTCAACTTTCAGATTGTCTCCTTCATAAACCTGAATAATTTTGCCGGTGCCGTCGATCGCAAAAGTAACACGCTTGGCATAATCACCTTTCTCAACATCGTAAGCTTTAGTAATTGCGCCATCAACATCTGCTAATAGCTGAAAAGGCAAACCGTACTTCTCCGTGAACTTTTGGTGTGATTCTTCGTTGTCGCGGCTGACACCGAGAACTACTATATCTTTGCCCTTGTAATCTTCATAGGCTGCTTTGAAGCTTTGGGCTTCTCTGGTGCAGCCGGGGGTGTCATCTTTGGGGTAAAAATACAAGATTACGGTTTTACCGTTGAAGTCGGAGAGGGAGACTGTTTTGCCGTTTGTGTCTTTGGCGGTGAATTGAGGAGCCGCGCACCCTACTGGTAATGTCATAGTTTTGTTTCTCTTGTTTGGTTTTTATTGCACTTCCTCAAGTTATTTTACTTGGTTTTGTGCCTTTCTAAGATACCCTTGCTAAAAATCGCGATCGCCCCTTACTGAATGACGTTAAGCTTTACTGCATTTAACTTGCACCTAAGACAGGGCCTAAAAGCGATCGCCCCAGCCCTAGTTTCAATAGACATCTCCAAAAAAGTAAATATGGGGCAGGATGCCTACCCCATAAGAATTCTTAGAGAATTATAATTGAATATTCGCGGATTCTACATACCAACCGGTTGAGCGGTAGCGGTCATCATCGACGGATCGATCGCAATTCCTAAACCTTCTGCCACTTGGCGGCCATAATTGGGATCGGCGCGGAAGAAATGGCACAATTGGCGCATCTGAATTTCCGGTTTTACTCCACTCAAACTTTCCACAATATTAGCGACAAGCCGCTGCTGTGCGTCGGGTTTCATTAAGCGATAGAGGTCTCCTGCTTGGGTATAATCATCGCCATTTCCCTTACGTTGATCGTAGCGATCGACTTTGACATTTCCTAAATCCCAAGCTGGATCGGTATATGCACAGTTTTCCTTCGGCGCATCCTCGTGGCTGTTGGGTTCGTAGTTGGGCCCGCTGCCACCGTTGTTACCCAGTGCCATTGCGCCATCCTGTTGGTAGTTCATTACCGGGCACTTTGGTTGATTTACGGGCAATTGCTGATAGTTTGCACCGAGACGATAGCGTTGAGCATCTGCATAGGACATGACGCGAAATTGCAGCACTTTGTCTGGAGAAAAACTAATACCTGGAACGACATTAGAAGGAGAAAATGCCGCCTGTTCCACCTCAGCAAAAAAGTTTTGTGGATTGCGATTGAGTTCGAGGATTCCCACATCAATTAACGGAAACTCTGAGTGCTTCCAAACTTTTGTCAAGTCAAAGGGGCTTTCGCGATACTCTGCGGCCTGGGCTTCGGTCATTACTTGAATGCAAAAGCGCCATTTGGGATAATTACCTTGTTCGATCGATTCAAACAAGTCGCGAGTCGAATGATCGGGGTCTTCACCTTTAATCCGCATCGCTTCTGCGGCGGTGAGATTTTCAATACCTTGCATGGTTTTGAAGTGGAATTTGCACCAAACCCGTT
>JBDTEI010000469.1:0-3702 GCA_039922675.1 Microcoleus sp. | reverse complement strand
GGAATATCTTTTGTCAAATCGCCAGCCTTCAAACGCCGGCAAGTTTCAAACCCGTCAATTCCCGGCATTAGCACGTCCAACAAAATCAAATCTGGCAGCGAGTATTCAGCTTTTTGGATAGCGCTCTCTCCCGTCCGCGCCACCAACACTTTAAACCCCGATTCCGTCAAAAAATCAAACAGCACTGCCAAATTATTCGGGTTATCATCAACGATCAAAATCGCGCTTTCTTCCCAAAGTAATACGCTCATATTTTTACTGATTCCTGTATTGTTCTACAAATTCTAAAATTTTTTCTTCTTCAAAATTTTTAGCTAATTCATTGAGATGATTGGCGAAAGAGACATATTTAACATCAAGTTTTGCCAATTTTTCTGCTTGTTTTTGAATACCTCCTAAGTCACCCATCATGGCTAAGTCAAACAGTAAAGCGATTTCATCGGCTGGAGGAGCGATGATTTTTTCAGGCTGAATTTGAGATTGGTTGTGAAAAACTTCAGATTCTGCATTCGGGTATTGCAACTCGTCGTAAATCCATTCTAAGCCCAAATGAACTTGCAGGCAATTTAAAAGTTCCTCAGCCCGGATCGGCTTGGGAATAAAAGCATTGCATCCTGCTGCTACACTTTCCTGCTTTTCTGCTTCCATAATACTAGCAGAAGTGCCGATGGCTACCACATTTTGCAGTTGGGGAAAATTGCGAATTTTTCGCATCGCTTCAAATCCGTCCATCACCGGCATCACCAAATCAATCAAGATACAATCCGGTAGAAATTCTAGCGCTTTACGTACACAATCTTGACCGTTGGTCGCTTCAATTATTTCAAAACCCAACGGTTCCAGCAGGTGAATTAAAACCGAGCGATTTTCCCACCGATCGTCCGCTACCAAAATTTTCTTATTAGTACCCTTGAAACCCTTAATATTTTTGGGGTAATATTTTTTATTTTTGTCTGGTCTGTCAACGGCTAGCAACTCTAACTCAAAGGAGAAAATGCTACCTCTGCCTAAAGTGCTTTCTACTTTCAATTCACCGCCCATAATCTCCACTAATTGGTGGCTAATCGCCAATCCCAAGCCTGTTCCTTCAGTATGGCGGGGACTATTACCTACCTGTTCAAAAGGTGCAAATATCTTGGGCAATTCATCAGCAGTAATTCCAATTCCCGTATCTTCTACTTGAAACCGAAACTTCACGTTTTTAGTAAGGACTGAAGTCCTCCCAAGGTTCGTAGTAAGGACTTCAGTCCTGGCTCCATCCCTTACACAATCCACTACAGAAACCTTAAAAGTAACTCCACCTCTTTCAGTAAACTTAAGAGCATTGCCAATTAAATTAATTAAAATTTGCCGCAACTTCTTTTCGTCAGCGAAGATTGCAGCGGGAAGAGACGAAAGATATTCGCAATTAAAAGCTATATTCTTTTGACTGGCTCGGATCCTAAAAATTGCAGTTATGCTTTGAATAAAATCTAGAAAATCAAACTCGGTTGGCACGATTTCCATTTTTCTAGCTTCGATTTTAGAAAGGTCTAAAATATCCTCTATCAAAGCTAGCAAGTGTTCGCCGCAGCGGTGAATAACGCCAATTCCCTCCTGTTGTTGCGCTGATAAATGTTTGTCGCGCTTAAAGATTTGAGCGTAACCTAAAATGCCGTTGAGGGGCGTTCGCAATTCGTGGCTCATGTTAGCTAAAAATTCACTTTTGGCGCGGCTGGCATCTTGGGCGGCGGCTTCTGCTTTTTGACGTTCTTGAATTTCTTCGGAAAGCAGGGCATTTTTTTCGTTTAATTCTTGGGTGCGTTCTGTAACTTTTGCTTCTAGGGTAAGGTTGTATTCTGCTAGTTGTTGGTTGGCCGTTGCTAAGTTAGTGTAAAGGCGGGCATTTTCCAGGGCGATCGCACCTTGGGAAGAAAGCAGCTTCAAAACTTCCAAGCGATCGGGAGTAAAAGCGCCGGCGATTAAATTATTTTCTAAATAAAGGATGGCTGTTAATTTACCTTGATAGACGATCGCCACGCATAACACCGATTTCGGCTGGTGTTCGATAATGTAGGGGTCTGTGTTGAAAATTGCCTCGCTGCTGGCATCGTGGAGGACAATATCTTCGAGAGTGCGATCGACAAAATTGATTATCGATCGCGGATACGCACCATCCAAGCCCTCGCCCGATAACACTCGCACATCTGCGCCCACTTCTCCCGCAGCTTCAATCACAAATTCACCATTTTTGGGCGCGATCAGATACCCTGTTTGAGCCCCGGCATTTTCCAGCAAAATCCGCATCATTTTTGCCAGCAAAGCATCAAGGACAATTTCACCGGAGATAGCAAGAGATGCTTTCATAACTGTTGCGAAATCTAAAGCTTTGTTACTGCCAATAATGGTTGCAAAAGTTGCAGTCACAGTCTGGTTACTAATTGTTAAACTTTCACTTTCCGGCATCTGTACAATTAACTGCGGATATCGTTCCTCCAAATCAGCAACCTTAGCATTCGCACCCCAGCGGATATAACCGTAGTAAGCGTCAGTCATGTAAACCTTAGCAACTTTCTCCCGGCCCGCCAACAGGTAGAACTCCGCAGCTAATTCATTAGCCAAAGCTTCTTCCTGAATGTATCCCTGTTCGCTGGAATGTTGAATTGCGCGATCGTAATAATCGATAGCCCGGTCTTTTTCTCCCAACACCCGCGCTTTTTCTGCCTCGACTAATTCATATTTGTGCTGGTAATTCATCGGTGCGTGGTGAGCCCAGTGCTGCATTTTTTCCTGATTCGCTGCTACCTGCATCAAATGTTTTTCCTGTTCTGCACTGTCAGCAGTTGGATACACAGCAAGCAGTGCTAGCGAATAGTAAAAATTGTGCGTACCGATCATCATTAAGCCTATTGCTGGTGCATATTTGGCGGCCAAAGATGCGTTAGTCACTGATTCTTCCGGCTTTTTAAATAAGTAACAAAGCAGCATTTTCCCGAAATAAATGTAAAATATTGACAGATGATTATTAGCTTTTAGCAGCCCAGGCAACATTTCGTCTTCATTAAATTTATCACCGATTAATTGATATTTATTACCCGATGTCTCTCGCAATTTTAAAAAGATTTGCCCCAAGATACCCAGCAAAAGAATCGAAACTTCTTGTTTAAGATTTTGTGCTAAAGTGAAATATTGTAATTGTTTTTGTTCTACAATTTCTAGGGGTTCCCCCATCAAAAATAAAGCTGCTGAACTAATGATAGCAGAATAACTGTTATATTCTAAATCTCCAGTTTCGAGGCCATTTTGCATCGCATCAATTAAAGGTAAAATTGTCTCCTTGATGTGTTCTTTCCAATGCCGCACAAAACTGTTAAACATCGTGTAAACTTGGGATTTAAGTTGTTTAGCATTGAATTGGTCTAATAACTTCAAACCTAGTTGTCCAGAATGATATCCAGCGTCTATCTCTCCGAATGCGCCAGCCAGCAACAAGCCATACCAACTATAGGCGATCGCCCCAAGCGCTGAATGACCGCGTTTAATGGAAAAATCAACCATTGTGAAGACAATCGGCGGCAGTAGTTCTGGTTGTCCGACAAGAACAGAAGAAAGCAGAGCCGAAAGTATTCGCATTGCGGCCAACTCATAGTCGTCAGTCATTACCGGAACATTTTCTAGTTCCTCAAGCTGAGGTAATTTAATCCCAGTCAGACCCTCTGGGGG
>JBDTEI010000468.1:0-3353 GCA_039922675.1 Microcoleus sp. | reverse complement strand
CCGACGCGGAGTGTTAAGTCAGAATCGATTTCACCGGTAGAAGATGCTTCAATTTTACCGTCGCCTAGCGCTTTTTGCAGTTGATTCGCGGCCTCTAAATCGCCTTGCTGTACAATAATTTGACTTTGACGCTGCTTGTCGGGCCAATCCTTGACTACAGATACATTGGAAAAACCCTTTTTTCTGAGAAAGGTAGCGACGGTTTTGGCAGTTGTCGGTTTACTAGAAGCGTTTTGAACGGCGATTTTGAGGTTGGTGGACAACATGGACTGGCTGGGATTGCGAATTCGCCCTTGGGCAAAATCCGCTGGGGCTTGTTTGAAATATTGTGTCATAATACGATCGCGCCCCGCAGGATCTAAAATCCAATAACTCCTCAAATCCCCTTGTGCTGAGCTAGAGCGTCCGGGTAGCATCACCATTTTAAAATGGTCTCGCTCCAATTGCAAACCGAAATTTGCGATCGTCAATATTTCCTCAAAATTTAGGTTTGTATCCACATATTTTTGCATCAATCGCACAATTTGCGGCAAGCGCACCAATACTGATGGACTTGCGAGGCGGTTCCGAATAGCTTGAATTAAAGATTGCTGTCGCTGAATGCGGCCGATATCTCCCAAACCATCGTTGCGAAATCGAGCAAATTGTTCTGCTTGTTCTCCGTTGAGAGTTTGCCATCCCTGTGCTAAGTTTATTGTTAACTTTTGAGCGGTATCTGTATAGGACATCGCACGAGGTACAAATACGTCAACTCCGTCCAACAAATCGACTAATTCCCGAAACGCACCGCTGCTGACTCGCACGTATCTTTCAATAGTCTGATTGTTGAGGATACTGCTAACCAATCGCGTCGCCAAAGCTGCTCCTCCTCTAGCATTGGCTTCGTTAATTTTGCTGAAGCGAATTCCGGGAATTTCGACTTTTGTATCTCGCGGAATTGAAAGCAAACTAATAGATTTATCTCTTGAATCAAGGTGAAATAAGAGTATTGTATCGCTGCGACCGTTAAAAATTTTAGGGGAATTGGCGACAGCTTCGGGCACGCGGTCAATTCCGAGGATTAAGATATTAACAGGTCGCGAAAGGCGGTATCCAGAGCGGTTGGATGATGTATAGTTAAAGCCTGTAGCGTCTAGGAATCGACTAATAATTTGGGGCTCCACGGGGGCTAAGAGGGTGGTAATTGCCCCGATTCCTGCGGAGAGGGCTGCTGTGACAATTAGCACAAATAGCCCAAATATACATAGTGTTAATTTGAGCTTTTGTCTAGATTCGCGATCGACTGGTTTAACAATTTTTTTTTTAAATATTGACAAGTTTTTCATTGACTTGCTATTGATTATTACATTTTTTTAGCTTTGCAGTAAAACTTGGGCGGTGCTTCTGGAAAGTATTTGAACAAAGCCGGACACAGCCAGCCTTCAAGATTTTTCGATTTCCACCGATACAAATTGCCTCCGTATTCTGATTTTAACCAAACCATTTCTGCTTGATATCCGGGAAATAGATTGGTTGAGAATAAAAGTCGGAAACCTTGAGCTGCATTGGGAATGTCTACGACAAGTACGTTAATCATTTCGGGTACGCCCTAAACAAATAGTTCTCGGACAAGTCCGACTCGATCGTCGTCAAAAACCCAGGTGTACTGTTCGCGATAGGGGAAAATTATCATCATGGCATTTGACATGGAATTCTCCTTTTTTAATTTCCTTTGTTTGGTCTGAGAAAATGCAAGTCTTGATACATTATATTCGCGGGCGCGGATGTTGTGTAAAATCCGATTTGACAACACTGTTTTAATACCAATTTAAAAAAAATTGCGACAATTCTTAATCTTATACAAATTCTTAAAAGTCGCCGTTACCCGCACCGGACACGGCAATGCCCATTGGTGTCAACTTTATCTCATCCGTGGGAATAGTTTCCTGATCTCTGGCACCAAACCACTCATCGGCTGTATCGCCATTTCGGTTTTTTTCCGGGAATTTTGCTGTTTAAGGCGATCGCGATCCGAGTCGCGGGTTCAAATTCCGCTGGTGCGATCGCAAAAACCCGCCTAATTAAGCGGGTTTTGTAGTTTTCCTAAACCTAAATATTTTCATTCTTGAGCCACGATCAAACAATCAGTGCCAACTTTCGACAAAAAATCTGAAAATGCTGATGTGGGGTTAGCATCTTTGTCTACAACCCTGCGGAGTGTATAGCCTTTTTCAGGAGCTCTGCCGAAAAACGAGTTTGTGCGATTCCAGATATCCCCATTCGGAGTGTTCGGATCTCGATCGATCAAAAAATCTACCAGCCACGGCGGCACAGACAATCCAAACACGATCGGCGTAATGTGCCCGTGCTGCAAAGCTGCATCCGAGAATCTGAACAAGTAGCTGAAGCGAGAAAATTTGACGAAATAAAGTAATATCCGTCCGGCCATTGATGAATGAAATGTCCAGATAACTGGGTCATAAATCCGCAACAATAACGTCCGTTGGTGAGCATTCCATTCTGAACTGTACATAGTCAGACAATAGTCTGGTAAAACATTTCCGTCCATAAAGAATATACCTTGCAGGACTTCTGGGAACTCAGCCGGGTGTTCTGCTTTCATCCAATTTGCGATGTCTTTTAGTTGCTTTAGTTCGATTAACATGGTATTATTTCACCTAGAAAATAAGTGTGATTTCGTGTCCTGTTAGATACCCCCTTTATTTCTTAGTCCGCTGGAGCGGACGAAAGTTTGTGTAGGATCGGTTGAAACCGCTGTCTGTTTTATGCGATCGCACTTTTGGATTAATTACCCCTGCAAATTAGGTTGCGACGATCGCCGAACTTTGCCAACGGTACTCACCACATCCACCAGCATCTTCAGCGCGATGTCTTTAGCGGGGCAAATCCGTCCCGCACTGCGATCGCCCACCGCATGAAAACCCATATGAAAAGGGCACAAATTCTCGCGCTTAGCGTTAAATTCGTATACCGTAGAGCCCCAGAAACTGCCGTCAAGCAGCCCTAGACTGAGCGGTATCAGTACCTTGGTGCCGGCGGGGAAAGTGCGCTGTTTGCCCCCTACCGTGGCGGTGAATGGCTCTGTCGCGACTCGGTGGGTGGCGCTGACGGGAGCCCAGAGGCGCGCGCATTCCAAGAGGAAAAGCTCGATCGACTGGCGATCGTCTAAATCGAGATCGTCCCAAAAATCCGTCGGATTAATGTCGGCAGTCTGTGTTCCTTTATACGCGGGGAGAGGGCGGTATCCCATAGCCGTGTAACCCAAGTGCAGGGGGCCTTGCAGTCCTGCTATGCCCATAATCGCTGTCATCAGCTTCGCCAATTCCCGCCTAGTCATGCTGTTGTTTTCCGAG
>JBDTEI010000467.1:0-9298 GCA_039922675.1 Microcoleus sp. | reverse complement strand
CCATTTTTTGCCTTAGCTTTGGTGCTAATTACGGTATTTACCACAACGATTGTCGGGGCAGAAATTGCCGGAGTTACTGAAAAAACTTTGCAGTCAAACCCGTCTATCTTGCTCCAGGGTTTGCCTTACTCGCTGGCTCTCATTGCAATTTTGGGATTTCACGAATCCGGCCACTATTTAGCTGCCAGATTCTACAAAATTTGCACGACTTTGCCTTACTTTATTCCGGTTCCTTTTTTCTTGGGAACTTTTGGCGCTTTCATTCAAATGCGGAGTCCTGTTCCCAACCGCCGAGCTTTATTTGATGTTAGTATTGCCGGCCCGCTGGCGGGTTTGGTCGCGACAGTACCTTTTTTGATTTGGGGTTTGGCTCATTCGACAATTGTACCGCTGTCTGACAAGTCGGGAATGTTAAATTTTGACTCTTTTAGTCCGAAATTTTCACTGCTGATGACTTTGTTGAGCAAGTTAACCTTGGGCGGCGCTTTAAATGCGGAAAGTGCGATTCATTTGCATCCGGTAGCGGTGGCGGGTTATTTGGGTTTGATCGTGACTGCGTTTAATTTGATGCCTGTGGGACAACTCGACGGCGGGCACATTGTACACGCGATGTTCGGTCAGCGAGCGAGTATGGCGATCGGGCAATTTGCTAGACTTTGTATGCTGCTACTTTCTTTTTTGGAACAGGGTTTGCTGCTATGGGCAATTATTTTGTTTCTGACGCCGCTCAACGATGAACCGGCGTTGAATGATGTCAGCGAATTGGACGATAGGCGAGATTTTTTGGGGTTGCTGGCGATCGGGCTTTTGTTACTTATTTTGTTGCCCGCGCCCAAGATACTCGTTCAGTGGTTAAATGTTTAGAGAGAAGAAGGCATGAAAGGCTTCCTTGCTTCGACTATAGCACCAGTCGGCTACGCTGGCGACAAGTCGCTCAAGGTAAAAAGAAGGCATGAAAGGCTTGGCTAAAGGTGAAAAGATGGAAGAAGGATGTAGTTATCGTCGCGAGAGAAGAAAGAAAAGAGAGGTTCACAAATTCTTTAAGGGTTGCTATTTGCTATTTAAGCAAGTCTAGCGTTTTTTGAATCGCTTTATATCTCAATGTGATGTTTATTTCCACCGATTTATCTGATAACTATGTCCTACAAATCATTCACTTTCCAAGAATTAAAAGATCGGTTTAAATTGGATTTATCACTCAGTCCGATTTTATCGAGTACCAAGGTGATTCCTTTAGAACCATCCCCCTGGCTATGGAGAGCTCTCGAAATTAGTTCTAACAGTGCTGTGACAACGGCAAAGGAACGTTCAGAACGGATTATTTCTCCTATTTTATTAGACTCCAGAGAAAAAAATAATAGACAATTTTCTATCTTTTCCGGTTGGTCATTTGATGTAGATGTTTCTCAGGGATTGCATGGAGAATGCGACTTTCTACTGTCTGGCGTGCCGTTTGATTTTGAAATTAAAGTTCCGTTTTTTGCAGTCAGAGAAACGAAAGGTGGAGAAATAGAATCTTGTCTGCCGCAGTGTGCAGCACAAATGGTGGCGGCTCAGCTATTTAACAAACGCCAACAAAATTCAATACCTGCCGTATTTGGCTGCGTCACTACTGGCGTTGCGTGGCGGTTTCTTAAATTAGAACGAAATAATTTAATTATTGATGATGATGTTTATTATCTCGATAATATTCCTATGATTTTAGGGGTTTTACAAAAAATTGTTAATTTATACCAATAATCTAACGACTCTAATAAAATAGGTTTGTAGTGAAGCCCTCACCACGAACCTGATTAATTTTTTGAGGGAAATCAAATAATATGACTGTATCAGCGATCGCACTTACTCCCGAACAAGCAGGGCTAATTCCCATTTATCGCGAGAAGTGGCGGCAAATTGGGCTGTCGATCGCACCAGTCGATCGCCCGCTCGCGACAGCCGCCATCAACACCGCCTACAATATCATCGGCTTGGGCGAACCGGAAATTATTTTCTGTGACAGCCCTTACATAGCTTTGCTAGCTATTGAACAGCTAAGAATACGCGATTCTGGTCTGGAAACTGGTAGCGAAATTAGAAATAAAATTCATAATGAATTGTATGATATATTAAGAAGTAAACTCGACCGAAAACTGGAAAATGAGATTTACAGCCAACTCTACAACCCGCTGTACCCTCAACTGATAAATCAACTGCACATTCATGTTAAAGACGAAATTTACACCAAATTAGCAACCGATTTGGGCGCAAGATTTAACCAATTTTTTGTCAATATAACTTATAATAATAACTGGATATTTTCCGAGCTGTCAGCCTGTCACGGAAGTTGGGTGGATTTTTGTATTGAGGTGTTAGAATTGGAGTGCGATCGCCCTTTGTACTCAGCGTTTAAAGCTTTAGTGGAAAACTGCGGCTGGATTTACCCGTTTGAGAAAAAGTGCTTTGTGTGCGATCGCCCGCGACGACTTAATTTTGACAGCGAATATTTACTCCACGCTTTATGTCAGCCAGCAATCGAATTTGCTGACAACTTCAGCCTATACTGTTATCGTGGGGTGCTGCTGCCGAAAAAAATCGGTGAAGTTCCGCCGCAGTCTTGGGAAGCTTCATGGCTGCTAACAGAACATAATGCCGAAGTGCGACGAGTTTTGATTCAGGCGATCGGCTATCCCAGAATTTGTCAAGAATTGCAAGCAATAGAATTGGATACTTGGCAAGAATATAGTTTGTTGAAAATTGATAATGATGTTGACATAGAGCCAATTTATTTGTTAAAGATGACTTGTCCGAGTACCGGACACATTCATGCTTTGCGAGTGCCGCCACAATTGCAATCTTCTTCGTTGGCGCAGCCCCCGAAGGGGCGGGCTTCGCTAACGGCTAAAGAAGCGATTAGCTGGGTAAATTGGGGCATAGATCCAGAAGATTTTGCAGTGCAAACGTAAATATAGCACTCCGAGCTGTTGCCCGTATAGATTATGTGTAACTGAGCAGGAGAGAGGGACAGGGTTTGACGAGTTGTTTTTCGCGATCGATATATACAATTTAAATCCAGCACAGCTTACCCTTTTCCTGATTAGACTTGAATTGCAAAAGTCCTTTTAATTCAATTGGCCGACGGGCACGGGAACCTATCCCATAAGAAAAAAAATTGTGGGATGGTACGCGAACCCATCTTAATTATTTTTCCAATCTTGTCTACTGTTATAATATTGTCGATCGCGGATCATCTCAGTTGACCGGGTGACAAGCAACTTGAAAACCTAGCTAGAAAAGGGTTTAAGCCGATCGAGTACAAAAAAGATAGAGTCACCCAATCGCTACTTTTTCGGGTTGTGAGTCCGGGAGCATGAGGCCGTCCGTGCGATCGCGTCCATATTTATTGTCAATTAAGCTGCGATCCTGGCTGCTATCTTTTTCCTTGGTAAATCCGCTTCAACGCTTGGAAGATCTGGGTTTTAGAGGAGTTGTCACCCCGTCAAGCATCTGTGCGCAAGCTATTGTAGTGCCAGCGTCTTCGCTCACTTGCTGGTAAAATCAAGCGAGCAGAGACGGTCGCACTGAAACAAAAAAAATGCTTTTTGCACAAATGAGATGCTCCGTCTATAATCTACTAAACTCATTAATCAACTATGAGTATTTTTGTACTTTCGGCACGGGCTTTATATTCGACTGTTTTCTGGGATACCGTTTTTGAATTAGAAAATATTATCGTACAGAGCTGCAATGCACAACTTTTGATACCATCGGCCCGCGACTTAATGGAGTGGTCATCTGGACTGCCTTCCCTAGCTAATAGAATTGTCCGTAAAGCTATGAAGTCTACGACAGGTATGTATCAGTTACCTCCCTTACCTGAATTGTCTAACAAGCCCAATGTTTTGCTGACTATTGGCATATCAGGAGCAGATATAGACATACTATCAAGTATCCCTAACTGGCGACAGCGTTTTGATGTTGTTATCGCCTATGTGTTCGATTCCTGGGCGCCAGAGATTTACTCGAAAAACGTCTATAATTTAGATCATTTATTCGTTGCCCTGCCAGATGTTATAGATCTACTTAAGGCCAGGTTTGGGATACCAGTATCCGTGATACCTTTTGGTGCTGATGTTCTCGGTCAAGGTTCATGTCAAGTCAATCGTTCAATTGATCTAACCAGCTTTGGGCGGATACCTGAAAATTATCACAGTGCATTTTTAAATAAATTTAATCGACCTGGTTCTGAACAAATTTACTATAAGTCAACACCCCGGAAATCACAAGATTTTCCGAAATTACCTTACGAAAAGCGTAAAGATGAAGAAGATACTCAGCTACTATTTCATACTCTCAGACATAGTAAGATCACTTTAGCCTTTGACACGCTCTATCCTGGTATGCGTCAGTTTCCTTACTCATTTGTTACGCTGCGGTGGTTTTACGGTGCTGCTACTGGTGGCGCGATTGTTGGCAAACGTCCAACTACACCTGTAATGAATGAGTTGTTTGACTGGGAAGATTCGACTATTGAGTTGCCAGACGAGCCGCAAAAAAGTGTTGAATTCATTGAAGAACTTTTGCAGGACACGCAGCGCCTTCACTCTATATATAGACGCAACTATGTCGAGAGTTTAGCTCGTCATGATTGGAGGTATCGAATTCAGAATATGCTGGAGAAATTTCAAATCCCCTTACCTCCTCAGCTCAGTGAAGACTTATTACAACTGAAAAATCTTCATGAAAAATGGTTGCAATCGAGTTAGTCTGAGAGAAATAAGAACGATAGATGTTAAGGCAATTACGATGGAATTGTCTTAAAAGCTATCCATGATTTTTGCCAATGTTTTATTACCACCAACCAATTTATCCCTGAATTTGCTTGCGTTAAGAAAACCCGGTCGGTAAAACGTTATGAAAAATAGAGCCTTTCTCAGAAATATGAGGTATGTCCGATAGTGGGTAATGGGTAATGCGATCGATAAACAATTACCATTCCTAATTGCCAAACGTACCTCATCTTTCGCTCGAAGTGCTATAGATATGATGGCGTCGTTCACAACGAACAATGACAAAAACTTTAACCCAACGGTATTGAGCTATACTAAGACGGGCGAGTGGGGAGTATAATAAGAAATACTTTTTACAAAAATTAGATGCTCTTATTGGTAAGTAGGAGCTTTAAGATTGTCCAATTCTGAATGTTTTTCCACAAGTCGATAGATTTCATGAAAAATATTAAGTGTGATGGCTGGTGCCACAAATTCTAGTTGATGAAAAAGAATATTGGGTATGTGCTGCAATTTACTATGGAAATTAATTAATTAATTGTAACAATACCTTGTTACTATGTACTCTGGCAGCTAAAACCAACAACTTCAAATCGACATGAGCCAGCATTCAGACCGCATTGCCCCTCACGGCGGCATCCTGGTCAACCGCATTGCCACACTAGACCAAAGACAAGAATTTTTCGACAAAGCAGAAGTCTTGCCGCGAGTCCAGCTTTCGGATCGATCGATCTCCGACCTGCAAATGATCGCCATCGGCGCCCTGAGTCCCCTCAAAGGGTTCATGAACCAAGCTGATTATCGATCGGTCGTCAAAGAAATGCGCCTCTCCAACGGCCTCCCTTGGTCGGTTCCCATCACCCTCTCAGTCAGCGAAGCAGTCGCCGACACCCTCAAAGAAGGCACCTTAGTGCGTCTCGACTCCCCGGCTGGCGAATTTGTCGGTGTATTGGAACTGACCGAAAAATACCGCTACAGCAAAGAAGAAGAAGCCGTCAACGTCTACCGTACCGACGACCTCAAACACCCGGGCGTCCAAGTAGTAGACCAAGCCGGGCCGGTTAACCTCGCAGGCGACGTTTGGCTGCTGGAACGCGAACTAGATGTCCGGTTTCCCCAATACCAAATTGACCCGGCGAAATCGAGAATGCTGTTCAAAGAAAAAGGATGGAAAACCATAGTTGGTTTCCAAACCCGAAACCCCATCCACCGGGCCCACGAATACATCCAAAAATGTGCCTTAGAAACAGTAGACGGCTTATTTCTGCACCCGTTAGTCGGGACGACTAAAGATGATGACATCCCGGCTGACGTGCGGATGCGCTGTTACGAAATTCTGCTAGAAAATTACTATCCAAAAGACCGCGTAATTTTGGCAATTAATCCGGCGGCGATGCGCTACGCTGGGCCCCGAGAAGCCATTTTTCATGCTTTAATCCGCAAAAACTACGGCTGCACTCACTTTATTGTAGGGCGCGATCACGCTGGAGTTGGCGATTATTACGGCACTTACGACGCCCAACATATTTTTGACGAATTTGAGCCGGGAGAATTGGGAATTGTGCCGATGAAATTCGAGCACGCTTTCTATTGCAAGGTGACGGAACAAATGGCTACAACTAAAACAAGTCCCAGCACTCCCGAACAACGGGTGCATTTGTCGGGAACCAAGGTGCGGGAAATGCTGCGGGCTGGAAAATTGCCACCGCCGCAGTTTACCAGGCCGGAAGTTGCCGCCGAATTAGCGAAGGCTATGAATATTTTTAGTTACGAGATTTAAGTCTTGAACTCTGGTATTGGTGGCATTCTGAAAAGTTTTGAATTTTGGGTTTTGAGTTTTAAATTATAAAGTTTAAGCTTGAAACTCAAAAGTTAAAACTTAAAAATTATCTTAATAATTAACAGTCACAATCTACTGGATTTAGGCAAAAAGTGGTTTTATACGCGAATTTATAGCTGTAGGGTGCGTCATCGGTCAAAAATCCCTAAAAAGATCGACAATCAAGCGAACGACGCACCTATACCATTTGTCAAAAGTCGTGCTACAAAACTGTTGGTAAAGAGTGAAACAGAGGGGTTTTTCCACAGAACCTATACGTAAGGTGCGTCGAGAAAGAGATTGTCGATTGAATGCAAGGGATTTTCTGCAAACGACGCACCCTACAAATAGTGTTGTATAAGTTTTGAGAATTGGTAGAAGTCACAATCTAATTAAATCCCCTAAAATTATTGATTGGGGTATTTAACTTGAAATTCAAAACATAAAATCCAAAGCTATTTAAAAATGGGACTCAAGCGGCGGGAATTTTTGCAGCAAGCTGGCCGGGTGCTGGTTGCACTGGGAATCAGCGAGGCTGGGTGGTTGCGGTTGGGCGATGGCTACCTTGAAGCCTTAGCCCAGCCAACAGCCCGTAAATTGGCTTTGTTGGTGGGCGTTGACCAATATCCAGACTCGCCTCTACACGGCTGCGTCACCGATGTGGAATTGCAGCGGGAATTGCTGATCTATCGGTTTGGGTTTGCGCCGTCGGACATTCTGACTTTGACTGATGCTCAAGCTACCAGGGAAAATATCGAGACGGCTTTTGTAACTCATTTGAGTGAACAAGCAAAACCCGGTGATGTGGTGGTTTTTCACTTTAGCGGCTGCGGTAGCCGAGTCAGTTTGGGCGACTCTCCGGGAAAAATGCACAATAGTTTGGTGCCGGCGGATGACGTGGTACCGCTGTTAGCAAACCGATCGGTCAACGATATTTTAGAGGAAACGCTGTTGCAATTGGTACGATCGCTCGCGACCGAAAATGCGATCGCCATCCTCGACACCAGCTACACCTATCCGGGTTTTCCCAAAAACGGCAACTTTCGCATTCGTTCCCGTCCCCGCCCCACCATCGGGCAGCCAAGCCTCGCAGAATTAACGTTTGCCGAAGGTCTAAAATCCAGCAAAAAATACCGTTCTGCGGCCGTCGTACTTGCTGCGGCCGCCAATTCCCAAATCGCCGCCGAACAAGAGTGGAACGGATTTACTGCGGGTTTGTTTACCTACGCGCTCACCCAAACTCTGTGGTTAGCAACTCCCGCTAGCAGTTTCAGCGTCAGTTTTAGGCGCGCCGCCGCTACAGTCGAGCAAATGGCGGGGTTATCGCAGCAACCGCAAATTTGCCATCAGGATTTAACAGCACCGCCGGCGCTGAATTGGGCAAGTTTAATGTTGAATTCCGCTGCTGCTGACGGCGCTGTGACAGCGGTGGAAGATGGCGGCAAAACTGTGCAGTTGTGGCTGGGCGGGTTGTCGCCTGGGGTTTTGGAGTGTTGCGGGAGTTCCGTGTTTGCTGTGGATGCTTCTGTTAAATCGATCGAGGCCGATTCCCTACGGGATAGCGACGCTTCACTACTTTTGCTGCGCGCACGCACGGGCCTTTCTGCGAAAGCTCAAATTTTAGATAAGCTCGATCGTACAAACGGACAATTAACAGTCGGCGATTTGGTGAGGGAAGAAATTCGGGTATTGCCACGAAACATCGGTTTGACAGTAGCTTTGGACTCTGGTTTGGAACGGATTGAGCGGGTGGATGCTACCAGTGCCTTCGCGACTGTGCCGCAAGTTTCGGCGGTAGGGAGTGGCAAACCAGCGGATTGTCGGTTTGGCAGAGTCCCGGAAACGACGTTAGCGGAAACTGTCTCGACTCAGCCTGTTTTGTCTCAAAGTCGCTACGGTTTGTTTTCTTTGGGGCAAATGCTGATTCCCGATACAGAGGGCGACGGCGGAGAAGCGGTGAAGGTGGCGGTGCAACGGTTGACTCCGCAGTTGAAAGCGCTGCTGGCGTGGAAGTTGCTACGGCTGACTGCGAATGAAGGATCTTCGCTGCTCAAGGTGCGGGCGGTGTTGGCAACTCTGGCACCGCAAGCGCGGGCGGTGGCGCAGCGGGAACCTGTGCGTGCCGCCACCGCTTATCGCCTGGAACCGCTGAGCACTGACAGCGAGAAATCGGCAAATATTGATCTACTAAGTGTGGCGTATGGCAGCCAAATCCAGTACAGATTGTATAACGAGGGCGATCGCCCGGTGTATGCTGCGGTGTTTTCGTCGGATACTGCTGGAAGGCTGTTGGCGGTGAATTCTCAGGGCGAAAATTCTGCTGGGGGGATGTCGCGGGCGATCGCTCCTGGGGAGAATTTGAGAGTGCCGGCGGCTGGGGCTTTGGGCTTGGCGGTGTCTGGGGCTTTGGGCTTGGCGGAAACCTTACTTATAGTTAGTGAGAATCCATTCGATCGCACTTTGGCAGCAATGGCAGCGGAAATGCAGCAAACAAGGGATACTTTGCCGGTGATGTTGTTGAATCCTTTAAATGTGGCGCGGGCTGTGTTGGAAGATTTGCACGCCGCCAGCATTCCGGGGGTGCAGAAAGTGGGGATATCGACGGATGATTTGGCTTTGGATGTGAATATTTGGGCAAGTTTGAGTTTTGTTTATCGGGTGGTTTAATTTGGGAATTGGTAATGGATAATTGGGAATGGGTAATTGGGAA
>JBDTEI010000466.1:0-6226 GCA_039922675.1 Microcoleus sp. | reverse complement strand
ACATTCCAATAATTTTTTTGAGTGCGCTAAATGAAACTTTTAATAAGGTGCAAGGACTGGCTGCGGGCGGGGTAGATTATATTTCTAAGCCATTTCAAGTCGAAGAAGTATTAGCTCGTGTCGAAACTCACTTAACTATCGGAAGGCTGCAAAAAAAACTCCAAAATCAGAATTTACGTCTCTTGATAGAAATTGAAGAACGGCAACGTCTAGAAGAATCTCTCTTTGCCGAAAAGGAATTAGCTCAAGTGACACTGCAATCCATTGGCGATGCGGTCATTACTACTGATGCTCAAGGTAATGTGAGATATTTAAATCCTATAGCTGAGCGACTGACCGGCTGGAAGGCTAATGAGGTTCAAGGAGTTCCTTTGTCTACAGTCTTCCTAATTGTTGATCAAGTAACGCGAGAGCCAGTAGAAAATCCTATAAACAAAGCTCTATTAGAGGAGCGTATTGTGATATTAGCTCACCAAACTATTCTCGTTGCCCGCGATGGGACGGAGTATGCCGTTGAGGAATCAGCAGCACCAATTCGAGACCGCCAAGGTCAAATTATTGGGGCAGTCATCGTCTTTCATGATGTTACCGAATCGCGCTATCTCACCCGTCAACTCTCTTGGGAAGCTAGTCACGATGCCCTGACGGGGTTAATCAACCGTCGAAGATTTGAGCAATATTTAGTTGATGCGCTCGCCTCTGTTAAAGATAGCAATCAGCAGCACGCTCTCTGTTATTTAGATTTAGACCAGTTCAAAGTCGTTAACGATACCGCAGGTCATCTTGCTGGCGATGAGCTACTGCGCCAAATCACTACACTTTTACAAAAGGGAATCCGTGCTAATGACACGCTGGCGCGCTTAGGAGGTGATGAATTTGGTCTTTTGCTTACTCAATGTCCCCTCTCTCAAGCAGCTAAGATTGCGGAACAACTCAAAGACTTAGTGCATCAGTTTCGGTTTATTTGGGATAGCAAAATCTTGATCGTCGGGGTCAGTATTGGAGTTGTTGCCATTGACGAAACAAGCCAAAATTTGATGGAGCTTCTGGGAGCGGCTGATGCAGCTTGTTATGCCGCCAAAGCCAGAGGCCGCAACTGTGTTCATCTTTATCGCCTAGATGATGGCGAACTAATTAGACAACGTGGTGAGAGACTGGCGGTTTCCAAAATCAGTCGAGCGTTGGAAACGAATCGTTTTTGTCTCTACTTCCAAAAGATTGTCTCTATTAGTTCTAAGCAATCAGTAGAGCATTATGAAATTTTGCTAAGAATGCTAGACGACAATGGAGAAATAGTCGCTCCCAATGAGTTTATTCCCGCCGCAGAGCGTTATGGCTTGATAACTGAGATCGATTGTTGGGTAATCGAAACTTTTTTCTCGAATTATCATAATTTATCTGGGCAACAAGTTCTTATTAAGGGCTTATATACGATCAATCTTTCAGGCGCTAGCATTAGTAACAATCAATTTATGAGATTTTTGATAGAACAATTTTCTCGCTACCAAGTTCCTCCTCAGAGCATTTGTTTTGAAATCACGGAAACCGCAGCGATCGCGAACTTTGAGCAAGCCAGAAATTTCATGAGCGAACTCAAAAAAATTGGTTGTCGCTTTGCTTTAGATGATTTTGGCAGTGGGTTGAGTTCCTTTGCTTATCTGATGAATTTACCAGTTGATTATTTAAAAATTGATGGTGCTTTTGTCAAGAATATTAGTCACAATTTGATTTCTCAAGCGCTGGTTGAAGGCTTTAATCGTATTGCCCATGCGATGAATCTGGAAACTATAGCTGAGTTTGTCGAAGACGAGACTATCTTAGAAAAATTGCGGGAGATTGGAGTAGATTATGCTCAGGGTTATGGGATCGCCCGCCCTGTTCCTATTGACTTTAATCGCTAGTCGATCGCACCAGAAGAGTGGGCTGATTGCCTCACGCCTGCGTCCAGTCGGTCGGCTTCCAAGAAAGTCGATCGCCCGCTGCGACAAGCCTGCCTCAATTTACTATGTCACATTTAGATGGAATGTGCTGTAATTGTAAAGGATTGAGTGTTCTATTGGAAATAAACCGGAAAATTTGCCATGAAAGCAGTTGCGTTCGATCGCTACGGTTCCCCCGAGGAATTGCAATACCGAGAATTGGAAAAGCCGATCGCCAAATCCAACGAATTGCTAGTCAGAGTTCGCGCTAGCAGCGTCAATCCCGTAGACTGGAAAATCCGGCAAGGACACCTGCAACTACTGACAGGATTTAACTTTCCTCGAATTGTCGGTTCTGACATCTCGGGAGTTGTGGTGGAAGTCGGCCGGGAAGTCACCAAATTTCAACCCGGAGATGAAGTTTATACATTCTTAAATCCCATCAGTGGCGGTGGTTGTGCCGAATACGCTGTGGTGCCAGAATCGAGTGCCGCCTTTAAACCTAAAAACATCACCCATGCTGAAGCAGCAGCAGTACCGATCGCAGGTTTAACCGCTTTGCAAGCCCTCAGGGATTTAGGCGAAATTCAAACCGGAAAAAAAGTATTGATTAACGGCGCTTCCGGCGGAGTTGGGATTTTTGCGGTGCAAGTTGCCAAGGCAATGAACGCGGAAGTAACGGGAGTTTGTAGCGCTAAAAATAGAGAATTTGTCAAGGGTTTGGGAGCAGATTTTGTTTTGGATTATGCAGAAATAGATTTTACTCAACAGCCCATAAAGTATGATATAATCTTGGATGCTGTCGGTACAAAAACATTTGCTGAATGTGAAAACGTGCTGCAACCAGAGGGAGTTTATATCTCGACTTTGCCGAGTTTTGACAATCTTCTACCGATGTTGACGAGCTGGTTTTTGCCGGGTAAAAAAGCTAAATTCATTCTAGCCAATGCCAACCCAGCCGACTTGGAGATTTTGCGGGATTTAATCGAATCTGATAAAGTTGAGCCGATTGTCGATCGCACTTACAGCTTACCAGAAGTAGCAGCAGCCCACACTTACAGCGAAACAGGCCGCGCTGTCGGCAAAATTGCGATCGCCATTGACGGTTAAAAAAACCATGTTTGAGCAATACGGATCAGAGATTATATGTGTTACGTGGCAAGGGTTCGCCAAAAAATGCACGGTTGGCGTTAAAGTAAAAAGGGCGATCGACTTTAACCCGGAAACAGGTTTTTGATTCTACCTGCATCCAAGACTAATAAACGTAAAACTTAAATTAAATCCAAAATACCTATGACTGTGCCCTCAGACTTCGAGACATCCGAACAAGATTCCGACAACAACCTCGAACAAGTTAGCGCGGAAAATAGCATTGCACCAGTCGCGGACAGTTTCATGGGTGTCAGCAACTTAGAAGCTGAAGAAGTTAGCTCGGAAACTGCAAATAGCATTGCACCAATCGCTGATGATTTCATGGATGTCAGCAACTTAGAAGCTGAAGAAGTTAGCTCGGAAAATACTATTGCACCAATAGCCGAGGATTCAGTGGGTTCGCGCAACCTAGAAGATGAAGAAGTTAGCGCGGAAAATACTATTGCACCAATCCCCGACGATTTCATGGGTTCACGCAATCTCGAAAATGAATTTCTAGACGAACTTCCCGACGAAGTTGAGATGTCTTTATTCGACCATTTAGAAGAATTGCGGCAGCGACTTTTCTACTCGCTAATTGCCGTAGCAATCGGTGTAGTTGGTTGCTTTTTAATAGTTAAGCCGATCGTACAATTGCTAGAAGTACCCGCCGGGCCTGTCAAATTTCTACAACTAGCCCCTGGTGAGTATTTCTTTGTTTCGATCGAAGTGGCGGGATACAGCGGTTTGCTAATTGCAAGTCCGTTTATTTTTTACCAAATAGCACTGTTTGTGCTTCCTGGTTTGACTCGCAAAGAACGCGGGTTGCTCGGGCCCGTATTTTTCGGTTCTAGTTTCCTTTTTTTGGGTGGGTTAGTATTTGCTTACATCGCTTTGATTCCGGCGGCGCTGAACTTCTTTGTTACCTACGGGGCGGATGTTGTAGAGCAGTTGTGGTCGATCGACAAATACTTTAAATTTGTGCTGTTGTTAATGTTCAGCACGGGCTTAGCTTTTCAAATCCCGATTGTCCAAGTATTACTCGGTGTTTTGGGCATCGTTTCTTCCAAACAAATGCTATCAGGCTGGCGTTATGTCGTCTTGGGGGCGGCTGTTTTGGGTGCTGTTTTAACGCCTTCTACTGACCCTTTGACGCAAAGTCTTTTGGGAGGTGCGGTGCTAGCTCTTTACTTTGGCGGCGTTGGTTTGGTGAAGCTTTTGGGGCGGTGATTACTCGAAAGATCGATCGACTCGCTGCCAAAAAAATATAGAGGCGCGATCGCCCGCTCCTCTATAATTTACTAAAAGTTAAAATTCAACACCAAAGTTTTGTCAAAACTTTGTCTACATTCGGAACTGTTCGACTTCAGGTGTGTAGCCGATCGGCAAAATGTAATCTAGATTCTCGTGGGGACGAGCAATTATGTGATACGATAGCAACTTTCCGCCATCGACCTTTTTAACTGATTCAATTCCAGCAGCAACGGCTGCTTGCACTTCAGAGATATCTCCTCTAACTATAATTGTCCAGTAGGCACGGGTTATCTTTTCATAGCGAACTAAAGTAACTCGGGCTGCTTTCACCATTGAGTCTGCAACTTCTACGGCAGCGGGAAATCCTAAGACTTCAACCATTCCAACTGCAACACCCATTACAACATTCTCCTAATTTTCACAAGATATCTGAACCTCATTGTAGGTGAAATTGTTGACAGAAATTGGTGGCGTTGATTTTGGTAAGCTAGAAACCCGATCGCCCAAAATTAAAAGATCCCCACAAGCTTTTGCGGGATTTAAATCCCACAGCAGAGGGCGCGCCGGAAAGCCCGCAACACAAGACTTTGAATCAAAACAACTGTGGAAGTTAGATGCGCGACAGCTTAGTTTCTCACCACCGACAAGTCGGCTGACAAGCTCGCCGATCGATTTCCGGGACTTTGGGCTCAACAAATCCAGCCCCCGGCCCGGCACAAAACTGTAGGGAGATCCCCCAGCACCCGGCTGTGGAGTCAATCTAAAATCTAAAATCTAAAATCTAAAATCGACTAATGACTCAAAACTCGTCAAGCAACCACTCCGAGGCTCTTTCACCCAAATCTAGGGGAACGCTGACAGCTTTGCCCAAACGCGGGCGATCGCGAGTATTTATAATATATGCTCTCACCTGTTCCGTGCTGCCCCAGCCGTTGAGGTAATTCGCCACCGCATCCAAATGCTGGAAATAATCAGCCTCCGTCATCGGAAAAGAGACCTGTTCCAAATATTTCCACATCACCTGCACAAAAATCTTACCCCGCGTCCGCCGCAATCTGATATCGTAAGATTTTCCCCATTTTTCTAGCAATAGCTGGTGTAAATCCTTGCCCGTCATGGTTGCTCCTGAGTGAATCTCTTAAACAATAAAAGACAAAGTTCAAAAAATGTAATAATACTCTAATAAAGGCTGGAAGGTGCATTCTTAAACGAATTTTCGCGGTCTGAGATTTGTGCGGGCAGATTGGCGGTAATCATCCTCCTTCCTCTGCACGTACAGGTTCGCTAACAGCTAACAAACGTAACTTAAAACCGTAAAGGCAGGTCATGGCTCAATCTTCTGCTGGAAATCCCGATGTCCCCGATATGGGGCGTCGTCAATTTATGAATTTGCTGACGTTCGGTACAGTCACAGGTGTGGCACTGGGCGCACTCTATCCCGTTGTCCAATATTTTGTTCCTCCGTCGAGTGGGGCTGTTGGTGGCGGAGTCACAGCTAAAGATGCCTTGGGTAACGACATCATCGTTAGCGAATATTTGACTTCTCACCCTGCGGGCGATCGTACCTTAGCCCAAGGTCTCAAAGGCGACCCCACCTATCTTGTGGTGAAAGAAGACTTATCTCTCACCGACTACGGCATCAATGCAGTCTGCACTCACTTGGGTTGCGTCGTGCCTTGGAATGTTAGCGAAAACAAGTTTATGTGTCCTTGTCACGGTTCTCAATACAACAGTGAGGGCAAAGTGGTACGCGGCCCCGCACCTTTGTCTCTAGCCCTGGCCCACGCCACTGTCGTAGATGACAAGATCGCTTTTACCACTTGGAAAGAAACTGATTTCCGCACCGGCGAAGCACCTTGGTGGTCTTAGTTGTTAGTCATTAGTTAGTAGTTAGCAGTTAGTAGTTAGTAGTTAGTAGTTAG
>JBDTEI010000465.1:0-9309 GCA_039922675.1 Microcoleus sp. | reverse complement strand
ATATCATTCCAGATCAAGAAGCAAAACAATGCAAACGCGCAAACTTGGAAACAGCAACTTAGAAGTTTCGGCGATCGGGCTGGGCTGCATGGGAATGAGCTTTTCTTATGGCCCGCCCAAAGACACGCAGGAGATGACCGCTCTTCTGGGAGCCGCCGTCGATCGCGATCGGCATTCATCAATGTGTCCTAGGGAATGGTTGAGCCAGCAGTTGAGGCATCCGGCAGACAAAATTGGGGAGCATCTCAGTTTTGCATTTACACGGAGCAAGCGATCGTCCCGCTCGCACTCCTAAAAATGCTTTTTAGAAAAACGAGATGCTTCCCAATTTTGATACAAAACCTACCCCCGCCCTAGGCTGCCTACTTTTATGGCATTCTTTCTTATTCCTGAAATCCGTGACATCCGTGACATCCGTGACATCCGTGGAGCGAATCCGTTGCCGAACTTCCTTCTTCCTTCGCCTGTAACTTCCGAAGCAATCATTTTTTCTTCAGCAATTTTTTGAGCAACTTAGGAACCTCCGAAGGCCGAGCCGCCACGGGTATTTCCGCCTCTTCAAAGGCAGCCATTTTGTTATCTGCCGTAACTCCAAAGGCTTTCTGGGCTGCCGCCCGAGAACTGATCAGGATGCCGGCATGACCCAAAGACGGGCCCTTGGGAGCGTAGTGTCCGGCGAGATAAGCAACGACGGGTTTGTCGATCGCCGAACCGATATAAGAAGCAGCAGCTTGTTCGCTCCAGCCGCCCGCTTCCCCCACTAAAACTATCGCCTCCGTACAGTCGTCTTCGTCCAAAATTTGCAGCCACTGCATAAAAGAAGAACCAACAATCGCATCACAGCCAATACAAACCGCCATCGACTGTCCCAAACCCGCCTCAGTCAGTTCTAGAGCAACTTCATAAGTCAAAGTGCTGCTGCGGCTGATTACCCCGATCGAACCGGGAGTGTAGAATTCTTTGGGGTGAGTGCCCAATAGCAGTTTGTCGGGGACAATAATCCCCGGACTGTTGGGCCCGATTAGCAAAGTTTCGGTGGCTTCTGCTTTTCTGACTAAGCGCACCATATCCAGAGGAGGCACTCCCCCGGTGATGATCGCAATTTGCCGAATTCCTGCGGCGATCGCTTCTTGAGCCGCATCCAGCACCGAATAACGGTCTACCAAAATTACCGCAGTGTCAACGTTACCCACTGCCGCCACGGCTTGTTCTACCAAATCAAAAATCGGAATTCCCTCCACCTCCCGCCCGCCTTTACCGGGACTGACACCGGCGACTACATTAGTGCCGTATGCTTTCATCATCAGGGCGGTGCGGGTTGAAGCTGGAGATTCTGTAATGCCCTGTACTAGGACTTTGCTTTCAGGAGTTAAATTCATTTTTTGCCATTTGACAGTCCTTGACACTCGTCTTTTGCCGATCGACTGCCGCTACTTGGCCGAGGCTACAGAAGCGGCCGCAGCCCGATCCAAACTGCTAACTAGCTGCACCGGCAACTCTCCCAAACGCTTTTTTACAGCATCAGAATCGATCTCTACCAGACGCAGCACAACTTGGATGTGGCGGTTGGCGCGAGCTTTCCGTTCCAAATAGCCGGCTACTGCGGCGGTGATTTCCTCAGTCTTGGAGGCGCGGGCCAAAATATTTACCAGTATCACCTTAACGTTTTTATTTTGAGCGACTAACTCCAGGGCAAATTCCGCGCGATCGCGCAGGGCATTTGCATCGTAGGGGTTTAGAGAACCCATATTCACAAAATTAGCTGGTTTTCCTCCTTGGTGGGCTACAGCATCCAAAGTTGCCATTGTCAGGCCCATTCCGTTGCACAAAATCCCGATATTCCCATCTAGTTCGATTAATTGCAAAGATTCGGAATTCGAGATTGGGGATTGAGATTTAGCGTCAAACTCCGGCGACTGCTGCGCCTGCGAGTGAGAATTGTGGCGATCGCTCGCATAGGGATTTCTCCTGTCCTCTACGAACCGGTTGCTTTGCTTCTTACCCGAGAGTGCGGCCAAGTCTGGATGCCGCCCCAAAGCATCGTCATTGGCGCTGACTTTACCGTCTAAAGCCATTACCTCTCCCGTCGGACTGATGCCGAGAGGATTGATTTCTACTAAATCTAAATCTTTTTCGACAAACAGTCGGTACATTTTCTCGACAATGGTGCTGACAGATTGAATCAAATCTCCCTGCAATCCCATTTTCAGCATCAGACGCCTAGCGTAGAATGGCGAAAATTCTTGGTCTACGGCAACTTGCTGCATTTGGTCGATCGATCCTTCGACATCCATACCTCCTTGTCTCGATCCCAGAAGTACCGGGCGGCGGGCTATGGGGTCTAGGAGTACCGCTAAGTACAATTCTTGATCGGCATTGTACTTTGCTTCTGCCAGCAGGACTTCGGGATATTCATTCTCGATCGGCAAATTAAAAATTGTTTGAGCCGCAGCTACTGCATCAATCGTATTTTCCACAAATTTAATACCACCCGCCCGGCCTCGTCCCCCAGCGCGCACTTGTGACTTGAGTACAACTGGGTAGGGAATTTTCAGCCCCTTGAGGTCGGCGGGATTGTCAATCCGCTGCGACGGCAAAATCGGAATTGCCATCTGGCGAAATAAAGATTTGGCTTGGTACTCTAACAAATCCATTCTTAATAACCAGTGACGGGTAGTTGGCAACCAGCAATTGGTCGTACTTGGCAATTCATAATTGATAGATAATAATTGGCTTTTTGTCAAGTTAAAAGTTAAAAGTTATACCTCTTATCTTTTAATATTAGACTTTTATATTACCGATTAGTTATTCGCTATTACCCCTCGCCGATCACCTCTTACCTAAGCTGTTTTGGAGTTTTTTTTGCGATCGACAATTGCAAAAATTTACTCGTGGCTCGGGCGGGGATACAGTAGGGCGATCGTTGGTAGTTGTTTGATCTTCGGACTTTTGGCAATACTGTTCCGAGATATTTCTGCCAGCTAATTATCAATTGATACTAGCAGTGCCTTGATGGACGGTTTTAACCCATTTCAGTCGCTTGGGACGCACCGAAATCCGAGCCGTCACAATCCCTACCAGCAGCCAGTGCAACATATACACAGTACCCCCCAGGGTTTGCAGCAAGGTGACAAAAACTCTTTTAATGTCAAATTTCGTCTCTTTGCGAGTGCGGCGCAAACCGACAAACATTCCCACCAATGACAAAGTAAGGGTCATCACAGTTATGGGACTGGCTAGAGGCATCCGGCGCAGCGCAATTGACATCAAAAAGTCGGGCAGCGCTACTGTCGGTAAGAAATATTGAGATACCCAAAATCCAAATAAATCCCAAGTTTTCCCAGTTCCCATCCGGTTGCGCAAAATTAGCCCCCAGTAGTCAAGATAACGCTGATAGCCGCCTTCTGCCCACCGATTGCGCTGGTGCCACAGGGCGCGAGCGTTCGTGACTCCTTCTTCAGACACGGCTGGGAAAGCCAGAAATTCAATGTCCCACTGGTCTAGGTGCAGCCTCACCGTCAAATCCAGGTCGTCGGTAATCGTTTCCTCATTCCAGCCACCGCACCTTTCTAAGGCCGTGCGGCGCATGAATTGGCCGTTACCGCGCAATTCTCCAATGCCGCCGATCGCAATCCGCTGCTGTTGGAAAAAACTGTCGAGAGCCATTTCTGCTTCTTGGCCGCGAGTCCACACATTTACCGCAGCATTGGCGATCGCTTTTCTGACTTGCACCGCCCCTACCTTTTCTGCATCGAACACCGGCAGCACCCGGCGCAGCAAATCCGCTGTTACCGTGGCGTCGGCGTCAAATATTCCCACAAATTCCCCGCGAGTCAGCGGCAAAACTTCATTCAGGGCTCCCGACTTGCCGCCGCTGGCATTTGCTCCTCTGCTAAATACTTTGAGCTGCGGGTACTGTTTGGTTAGCTGTTCCAATACCAGCGCCGTGCTGTCGCTGCTGCGATCGTCGATCGCCCAAACTTCGTAACGGTCGATCGGATAGTCTAAATTGCAGATTGATTGTACGAATCTGGCAATCACCGCTTCCTCATTTTTCGCCGCCACCAGCAGCGACACAAATGGCCAATCCTCTCGACTTTGATCGGCAAGAGGTGGCAATGTGGGCTTGGGCTGGGCAAATAAAACTCGAAATGCTTGCATCCACAGCAGTCCCGTCACCCCCCACACTACCCACGCACCCCAAGAAATCAAGTGCAGGGCGATCGTGCCAACCCAAATCGCTGTCAGCACCGCAGCGGCTTTTCCCCGGCGTCCCCGGTACAGATTTTGAGGAAAAGAGGGAGCTCCCGGCACAGACACCGCCACCGGGTTCTCTGATGAAGTTTCCGCCTCAAACGCCCTATCGCCAATGTCTGGTATGGCAAATATTTTGCCGAGCTTCGAGTTCGAGGTCAAACTCTTGAGCTCTTCTTGAGCTAAATCAGGGATGTCCAAGTTAAGCTCGCTGCGAGCGTCGTTTTCTGGCCAAGAACTCTCCTGCATAGGTTACTTGATTCAACCACCAATAGTTTTTGATTTTAGAGATAAGTATCCACTGTACCAGTTTCTGGGCTTTTGTCCAAAGCCGACGGGAGCAGATTTGTGCGGACTCGCCCAAGAGTACGGCACGGCTAAACTGGCATTGCATAAAGTATTTGCGATGACCCAGCCAAAAACGCATACAAGCCCCCGATCATCATCGTGAGCCACCCCAAATTTTATAGCCAAGTTCAAGCCCGCAGATTCAAAGCTGCAAGTAAATCTAAAATCTAAAATCTCAAATCGACTGACTCTTGCTTGCGATCGACTAGGGATATCTGCTAGTTTTTTCAGATGATCTCAACCCACTGTCAGGATGCGGAAATATGTCTCTTCCTCAACTGAAACCAGCCGACGACAAAGAAGTGAAAGTCTATGCGCCTTTCTATCAAGAGCCCCGGCGCAAGTTCTTGCCACACGCTATTGGCCTCTACAAGCTCAAAAGCTTGGAGGGGGCAAGAAAAATTGACGGCGGCGAGGACGTACCCTTTGTCGCTAGTTGGAATATCTCGTCGTTGCCGATGGATTTGACCCGCTGTCGGGTGTTGTTTGACGGCAATGCTGAACTCAGCTACGAAGTGACTCTGCAAAGCTCGGAGTTTGTCAGTTGCTTAATTGAGGTACTTTTGACTTTTCAGCGGACTCGTACCGTCGATTTTTCTAAAACGTTTTACCGCAAGCTGATGCGCATGGATGAGTAATTTTCATCGCACCCGCGCTCTTCAAAGTCCACAATTGATAGGCGCTATAACTGGCGCACCAATAGTGTAACGCCACCCGAACGGCGATACTACATGATTGGTGCGCCAGTCCTATTTGAGAATCCGCCATAGTAAAACCCGTTCCTAAAAAGAATCGGGCATTAGTGAATTAAGGTATGAATACCCCAGGAACGGGAAGATCATAAAATTTTAAATAATGAAAATGGTTGAAAAATCAAGTGATTATGGAGAAATCAAGGAAAGATGATTAATCGTAGAAAGTGAGGCAAGGAAAAAATCAAGTATTGAACAAGTAAATAAGCAAGTAGAAAAACCAAAAGAAAAAGCATCAGCCTCTCTACGCAAGCTATTCCAGCAAAAATTTGCTTATGAACCCGAGGCTAAAATGGATCTATAAAAATTATCAAATTCATTCAAATATCATAAAATCAACAATATTCAATCTCAAAAAAAAGCCGACTATGAGCAATCAGGTAGACCGACTAAATTGGCAATACTCAATCAAATCAATTATCGAGTAACAGGTGAATAAGAGACTAAATTAGAATTAATTGAAGATGAAAAGATTCAAGCAGGTAGATTTATTTTAGCAATAAATATTATTGACAAAAATGAATTGAGCAATGAGAGCGTACTCATAGAATACAAAGCCCAAAAATCAACAGAAAGAGGATTTAGATTCCTGGAAAATTCGTTGTTTTTTACTTCAAGTGTCTTCGTAAAAAATCCTCAGAGAGTAGAATCAATTGCCATGATTATGGGACTATGTTTGTTTGTCTATACCCTAGCACAAAAAAAGCTAAGACAAGAATTAGAATCATCAGGAATTTTGGTCAAGAATCAGGTGAAAAAATTAACAAATAAACCGACGATACGTTGGATATTTCAGGTATTTCATGCAGTATATTTGATCTGGGTCAATCGACATAAGGATCGAAAACTTAATAACTTAAACACCTCCTACAGTCCTCTATCCTGTAAGTTACCAGAACAAAGGAGGCAGAGCCTCTGGCTCTGCATTACCAGGCAGAGCCTGGTAACGAGCAATCGCTTAAGTTATTAAATTTTCATTCCTAAGCAAGTAAGTAATTTAACGGTAGAACATCGAAAAAATTTCTCTTGTTTAGGTACAGTCTGTCGTCAATATCTGATTATTTAATCAGGAGAATTTGAGGTATTTAAATTGAAATGCTTGTTGATAAAAATAAATCGTTAGCCAATCTAATTATTGTATTTATCGAAAAATACATGAATTTATGGGAGTGTATTGTCTGATAAGTTAAGCAAGTTATTGTCAGGGGGAAAGCCGGGATTTAACTTGAGAGATTGTCTACTAATTTTCATAAAAAGTAGAAACTAAAGTTAAAAAAATAGACTAAAAATTTTTGATGGCTTTGAATTTTCAAAAATACCAGTAACATGAATCACATCTGCGGAATGTGGGTTATATATCCCTGTACAAAATCAAAACAAATAAGATGTGCTATCTCACTAATAATTTATGTCGATTTTCAATTGTATGCAGAACAGATTATGATACAAGCCGTGCTAAAACCCTAACGAATAGCTGTATTCTTCCAATATGAAAGAGTCGTTAATTCCGGTGACTAGGCCATCGATCAGGATAATCTGCCGCAGTTTTGCGTTCCTTTCATTTTCGACGGCTTGGTAGCAATGTCTAAGTTATTAAACCGGATTTGCGGATAATTGCGATGGAAAAAACTGTTTTAAAGCAACTACGGTCGATGATAGTTCTTGAAAAACGCTATTACAAAATACTCTGAAAAAACGATATGAAAAACAATGCGAACAATAGGGTGGCGAATAAATGAATAAAATTTTAAAGCAAAAAATTAATCTAGGCAAACACGACAAAAGCGAGTATAATTATATTGCGAAATTGACTCGCAGTGCAAAAATACTGTTGAATAAACTAAATTTATTTAAATAGACAGGTGCAAATTGAGGAGAGAAGGCGTACCCAAATTGACTAAATATTTGCTGATCGGTTCCACAAAAGCTTACAGTGGCAAGTCCGCGATCGCCCTGGGGATGGCCCTGGCACTCCGGGAACAAGGACTGGCGATCGCCTACGGCAAACCTCTGGGAACCTGTTTTAGCTCGGAGGGAGCTGGAGCCGAGGAGGAAGACGTGCGGTTCGCGGTAGAGACGCTGAAGCTCTCAGAAGGCCAGATGCCGTCAACACTGCTGTATTTGGACGAGGAGACGGTTCACAAACGTTTGCGGGGAGAGGACAAGACAGATTACCACCAGTCTCTGGCGCAATATTTGCAAGCCCCCAAGGGAGACGTGGTGCTGTTAGAAGGCCCCGCTAATTTGGAGGAGGGCAGTCTGTTTGACTTGTCTTTGACTCAAATCGCTGAAGCAGTTGATGCCTCTGTGCTGCTGGTGGTGCGCCCGATCGATCTTTATGTAGACGATTTGCTTTCGGCGAAGCAGCGTTTGGGTTCGCGCTTGGCTGGCGTTGTGCTCAACGACGTTCCCTCGGACAAACTTGAATCCGTAACGGCGACGGTGCGGCCTTTTCTGGAGGCTGCGGGTATTCCAGTTTTGGGAATGCTGCCGAGAAGCGCTTTGCTGCGGAGTGTCAGCGTCAAAGAATTGGTGCACCAATTGAAAGCTGAGGTGCTCTGCCGTCCAGACCGTTTGGATTTGATGGTGGAAACCTTGACAATTGGTGCGATGAATGTTAGCTCGGCTCTGAAGTATTTCCGCAAAGCCAGAAATATGGCGGTGGTGACGGGAGGCGATCGCACGGACATTCAGCTAGCGGCTCTGGAAAGCTCGACTCAGTGCTTAATTCTCACAGGCCACTTGCCTCCTTCTCCCCTGGTGATCGGCCGGGCAGAAGAAATGGAAATTCCAGTTTTGTCTGTTGATTTGGATACCTTAACCACCGTGGAAATTATCGACAGCACCTTTGGCAGCGTGCGCCTGCACGAACCGATCAAGGTGGAATGCGTTAGTCAGCTAATGGCAGAACACTTTGACCTCAAGGGCATGATGGCATCCTTGGGCTTGGGCGATCGAGTCCATTAAGCAGGCAGCCGGAACTGAGTGAAGAAGCTATGCGGCAGAGCGAAGAAGGCCAAGAAGTTTTTTTGTTTTAAAACAAAAATAAAAGATTCTTAAATTCTCAATTTTTCTTGAATTCTACCTTCAGACATTCTGCCTTCTGGCTTCCTCAAACCTCCCCATCCTCTAGTCAGATACCGTAAATCAGCAATTCTTAACTTCTTTTTGGTGGCAATTGCTAGTTAGTCTGCTAGAATCCACAACGTAGTTTTATTTAATTTAATAAATTCTTTGAGTCAATCAATTGAGCTACCCAGAGTTGATGATTTTTTACAAGAACTTGCGGCGATCCAGCAAACAAGCTCCAAGCGGGTTGCTCTTTTGGGTTCTCGCCACGTTCCTATTACCCACCAGCAGCTAATTGAGATGCTGAGCTACGCCTTAGTTCTGGGAGGCAACCAGCTCATCACATCAGGGGCTACAGGCACCAATTCAGCCGCGATTCGGGGGGCAATGCGAGCAGATCCTAATCTGCTGACGGTAATTTTGCCACAAAGCATGAGCCGCCAGCCTCGGGAGTCTCGCGACCAACTCGAACAAGTGATACATTTGGTAGAAAATCCCAAAAATGACAGCCTGTCTCTCCCGGAAGCAAGCGCCATGTGCAATCAGGAGATTATTACTCGCTGTCAGCAACTGATCTGTTTTGCTTTTCATGAAAGCCACACTTTGCTGAAAACTTGCCAGGATGCGGAGGAACAGCGCAAAGTGGTTACTCTGTTCTATTTTGATTGAAATGCGAGGCGGATGATGCTGTTGGGATTGCCTGTGTCGGTTATTCTGCTTGATTGTATTGCTGCTGCGGCGGCGCTGGTTTATGCACCATTTTTGGTGGTTGCCCTCGCTCGCTTGCAGCTAGGTTATGACCAAGCAGCACCTCGCGCTATGTTTGAGAGGTTGCCTGCTTACGCTCAGCGGGCAACTTGGGCTCACCAAAATTCGTTTGAGACGT
>JBDTEI010000464.1:0-5561 GCA_039922675.1 Microcoleus sp. | reverse complement strand
TGACAGCCGCCTCTCCGGGCCAACCTTAATGCAAGCAGTCATGGACGGTATTGCTTCAGTTGGTTCTACAGTATATGACTTTGAAATGGCATCAACTCCCGCCATGTTTATGAGTACCATAACCCCCGGTTTTGATTGCGACGGCGCGATTATGCTCACTGCTAGCCATTTGCCATTTAATCGCAACGGCTTAAAGTTTTTCACCGCCAACGGTGGGTTACAAAAAAAAGATATTACCGATATCTTAACTCTAGCCCAAAGCAATAACTTTCAGCTAGCCGCAGCGCCCGGTAACATTACCAAGCATGATTTTATCTCAGTTTATGCCAACCAATTTGTCAAAAAAATCCGGGAATCAGTCAATCATCCCGAGAATTTTGAGAAGCCGCTAACTGGGTTAAAAATTGTTGTGGATGCGGGGAATGGTGCGGGCGGATTTTATGTCGATCAAGTCTTAAAACCTTTAGGTGCAGACACCACCGGCAGTCAATTTTTAGAACCCGATGGTACTTTCCCTAATCATGTGCCAAATCCCGAAGACAAACAGGCAATGCAGTCAATTTGTCAAGCGGTTATTGCCAATAAAGCTGATTTTGGGATTATTTTTGATACGGATGTCGATCGCAGTGCGGCTGTGGATCAATTTGGCAAGGAACTGAATCGCAATCGGTTAATCGCGTTGATTTCGGCGATCGTCCTCCAAGAACATCCAGCATCAACCATCGTCACCGATTCTATCACATCCGATGGTTTAACGCAATTCATCGAACAGGATTTAAAAGGAATTCACCATCGCTTTAAACGCGGCTACAAAAATGTGATTGACGAGTCGATTCGCCTCAATCAAGCCGGACAGGAATCATGGTTAGCCATTGAAACTTCTGGACATGGCGCTTTGAAGGAAAATTACTTTCTGGATGATGGCGCTTATTTGGTCAGCAAATTGTTGATTGAATTGGCTAAATCCAAGCTGGCTAATCAATCTTTGCCCGATTTGATTGCAAATTTACAAGAACCTGAAGAAAGTGCAGAGTTTCGGATTAAAATTGGTGTGGATGATTTCAAATCCCACGGAAATCATGTAATTGAGCAACTGCAAAAATTTGCAGCAAAGCAAGCCGACTGGGAAATCGTGCCCAATAACTACGAAGGTTTGCGAGTTTCCTGCACATCAGCTAGCGAATCGGGCTGGTTTCTGCTACGCTTGTCACTGCACGATCCGGTGATGCCTTTGAATGTTGAGTCGAATGTTAAGGGTGGTGTTGCTCAAATAGTCGATCGCCTTTTAGCTTTTTTCCAAACAACAGAATCCCTTGATTTGTCTGCACTATCGAGTAGATAAGGAAGACGGCGGTTTAAACCGCCAGAAAGAAAGATCAAGAAGACGGCTGTTTAAACCGCCGAGTTTTCTATTAATAAATCAAACCAAAGGAGGAATTTTATCATGTGGCTTTTAATCATTAAATGTTCTGCGGAAAGTTGGACTCTCAATTCCAAAGCTTTCAAAGTCATTGCTGACAAATATCCGGCTACGCCTCTTTCTTCTAAAAAAATGAAAGGCGACGGTGAACGGATCATGGAATATCAGATTGAGAATGTCAATGATGTAGAGGATTTTATGGAAGAATGCTTGACTTTAGAGGGCTTTACTGCCACCTTTGAATCTCTGTAAGATAAGACGGCGGTTGAAACCGCGTCTATACAAACAAAACCCGCCTCTGCGGGTTGAAGAGTCTTTGATTGATAGGGAAACCGCAGATAAACGGATATAAATGCAGATGAATTTGAAGTGCGATCGCCCAAATCGACTAAAATAATTCTAGGATCGGCGATCGCAACTTTCCAAAGCGTGGTTAAAATTAGTTAGAGGTGCGAATGCGCCCGTTGTAATTGATTGTGATTCTTCCTTCCTGGGAAACAGTCACAACCGTCTCTACCGTATAGACAGACGAACCAGGTTTGTAACCTTGAAAAGTAAATGTCCAAGTACCATCGCCATTGTCAACAAAAGGCGATTCTGCTGATGCACCGTGCATTGATGCTTCGGCTCGATATTGGCCCAAACCGCCGTTAGCATTTTCTGCTGCTTGACGGGCTAAGTTTTTGGCTCGATTCAGTTCGATATTATTGGAAATAACTGTAATATCGGTGAGTTGACTTTGAGAAGAACGAAGCGGATTGCTCAAGGCGGGGGAGACTCCCACGGCTAAGGTTGAAAGCGCTATCAAACAAGCAAGTCTGGTGGTTAGTTTCATAATACAAACTCTTTATAGTTTCTAAACTCTACAGGACTTGTGCTAACATACCCGGAATAGAGAAGACGGCGGTTGAAACCGCGTCTACACAAACGTAGTAGACCTCTTGCAGAAATCTTCGAGTCATAGAGCAACCGCAGATATCGGGCAGATAAACACCGATTGACGCAGATGGTTTCAGGGTATTTTCGGATTTTTGCAAGAGGTCTACAGAAGACGGTGAATGGAATTCGCGGCTACACAAACGATGTCCGCCTCCGCGGACTCAAGAAAATAACGTAAAATATAATTTTTTACCGCCGTTCTTCAACCCGCGCACCATCCGGGTTTTGTTTGTGTAGACGCGAATTCTATTCGCCCGGTTTTCCTCAAACCTATTTTAGTGAATCAATTAATTTTTAATTTTCACTTTGGAATCGGCGGGCGTTTCCCCATCGTTTAAATAGCGGTAAGTCATTTTAGAAATATCCCGAATCAATGCTTGAGCTGGTTTCTCAGTTTCCACCGGATGCTTCACCATCACCGCCACCAAATAACGCTTCCCGTTCGGCAAATCTACCATGCCCGCATCGGCTAGCATTGTCTTAATGTTGCCCGTTTTGTGAGCAATCACTGCTCCCTCGCCCAAACCTTTCGGTAGCAAAGCATCGTTTTTTGTTTGCCGCATGATTTGCAAAATGCGATCGCGCGATTTGACAGAAACCAAATTTCCGCGATCGATCTGCGCCATAATATTAATCAAATCCTTCGGGCTAGTAGTATTAGTTCCCTCCAAATCCGGCAACTTATTTCTTAGCACCGTCGCCCTCAAACCCCAAGCGGCAAAATGCTGATTCAAAACCTCAGCACCTCCCAACAATTCAATTATCATATTTGCCGCCGTATTGTCACTGATTATAATCATCTTTGTGACAACTTCCAAAGCCGAATATTTCGTGCCCGCCGGATCGTCCTGCATCTGCCCAGAACCGCCCACAATATTTTCTGGCTTCAGAGTCAGCACCTGATCTAACCGCACTTTGCCTTCATCAACTGCTTGGAAAAAAGCTGCTAAAATAGGCAATTTAATCGTACTCGCTGAAGCAAAAGGAACATCACCGTTAAAATTTAGGTAGCTTCCGGTATCTAAATCAACTAGAAATATTCCCGCTGTCAAAGTAGAATTTTCTGTTGCTATCACCTGAATTTCCGTTTTCAAGGCTGCTAATTCTTGATTCAGTTGCAGTGCTTCTGGGGCCGCCAGGGCTGCAACTGCGCTATCGGCTGGGTTTTTCTGACCTGCGGGGGTTTCTTGTGTCGCTACACTCGATCGACTCACAGCATTCACCACCGACAGCAGCGTACCGCAAATCACCGCAATCCCAACTCCCAAAATCAACAACCGAGTAGCGTAAACCAACCGCGGTACGTTCCGAATTGCAGAGCGTTTGCCCGGTCTCTGGCTCGCTTGTGGGCGTGGTTTCGGCACAGGGAGTTTTTTGACTTTTGGGGGCGTTACCGCGTCTGGAATGCTCGCTGGTGGAGCGCTGGAGCGACTTTTACGGGGTGCGGGGGGAGTTTTCGTTTGGGGCTCGCTGATGGGATTGCTGGCGGGAGTGCTGACAGGAGAATTCGGTTCGGGAAACTCGAACATATCCACAGCAGCCAGACCTTTTTTGCGAGGTTTGCGACTCTTCGCCTCTCCAATTTTGGTGGTTTTGGATTTTCTGGGATTAATTGCCGATTGGGGATCGGACAAAAACTCCTGCGCCTTCAATTCTTCGGGGGAAGGTGCGGGAGAATTGGTTCTAATTCTGGTGCTGCGGCTTGGTTGCGGTGGGACAATCGCAGGTTCGGATGCTGCTGAAATTTCCGAATTGCCGTTTTCCGGTTGGGGAGGACGACGGCGGCCGGAGTTGCCAGACTCGGTTCCTTTGCCGGATTTAGGCCGCTGTGGGCCGGAGTTGGCAGAGGCTATCGAGGACATCACTGATAATATCGATCGTTTGGGAAACCGCTCTGCCACGTCTTACTCCTTCTGCACTGTAAATTTCAAGTTTAAGATTTTTTAGCTTAACAGCCAATCAATTTTAGATGTGAGATTTTGGATTTGAGATTTACCCGAAATCTGACTCAAAAGTGCGCGTTTGGAATGGCGATCGCACTTGAACAAATAGCGCCAATCAATTCGCTTCCTTTGTACCTAAAAAATCTCCCACTGGCAATCTAAAACCTCAAATTGCTAGCATTCAGGCTCGCTCTCGCCTGGATTTTCCGGCAAAGCCCCATCAAGGATATCAGAAACTGGCGATCGCGCGTAACTTTTTATTGCCCAATCTGTTTGACGGATCACGCCCCGCAGCATGGCGACTTCATCCACTGTCGGATAAGCGCGATTGTACAAACGCCGAAATTTTTCCATGCGACTTGCTGCTGTGTGCGGCTGCAAATATCCAATTTTCAGCAGCAGCGTTTCTAATTGCTGGTAATATCCCTCCAAATTTTCCAAGGGAGCACTGTTGGGAGGAGTGGGAGATTGGGAAAATATACCCTCAGACTTTTTCCTTCTCCGGGTAGCATCCGTGACATCCGTGACATCCGTTAAATCCCGCACATTGCTCGCTGCCGAACTTCTCCCGGTTACATCCGCTACATCCGCTACAGAATCCGCTGCCGAACTTGCTTCCCGATACAATTCATAGCAGCAAATAGCGACAGCTTGGGCGAGATTTAGGGAAGTGTAAGCATCGCTGGAGGGAATGCGGATCAGGCGCTGAGCGCGGTTTAATTCGGCGTTAGTCAATCCGCAGTCTTCTCGACCAAAAATTAGGGCGCTGGGGGCTTCTAGCAACCAAGGCAAGGCATCTGCGGGTGCTTCTAGCTGCATTGGGTGCGATCGAGCATCGTCTCCTGTAGTTGCGATCGCCCTCACACATCCTACCAAAGCAGCCGGCAAACTCTCGACTACTTTCGCCGTTTCCAATATATCGGCGGCGCGCACAGCCATCAATCGGGCTTCTTCCCCTAAATGATCGCACTGGGGATTTACCAAAATTAATTGGCGCAAACCCATATTTTTCATCACGCGCGCCACCGATCCCACGTTTAAGGGCCCTGCGGGTTCGACTAAGACGATTCGGATGTTGGCTGATGCCGTTTCGACCATTTTTACTGGGGAGATATTTTGCTGAATTGAGAGTTATTGCATAAATCTTGGATTTATAGGAAAACCGCAGATTTAATGCAGATTAACGCAGATTAACGCAGATAATTTAAGATAACGTACAGTCAAAATTAGCATGGCAAAGCAGCGATTGAAGTCCGATT
>JBDTEI010000463.1:0-4206 GCA_039922675.1 Microcoleus sp. | reverse complement strand
AAGCTGTTCCAGAATGCGGGTGCGCCACCATTTGGGTAGTTCCACGGATAATTCATCCAAGACAGCGAATTTACTCGGTTTGGCACCGGTGGCGAGGCGTACTGTTTTTGCCAAGAGTGCAGCAGGTTGAAACCGTGTCCGAGCTCGTGAACGTAGGTGTAGGCTTGAAGTCGCAGTTGCTCTGGTGTTACCCCGCCGATACCATTGTGGAAAACTGCACAGCCTTGCCGCTGTTTCCCTTGCTGGTCGAACATGATGCCGTACAGGGTGGGGCCCATTTCGTGAAGTTGCGCTGCGACTTGCCAAATGGCCCACTGCGGCTGATCCTGCCACAAACTGAAGTGATTCTGCATGGAAGCGTGCAGTTCGGCGTTGCTCCACTTAGCATCGGCACCGGCTTCGGAGATGTTGATGACATCGCTCCCTGCGGTCGGGATCATCTGAATGCCTGCTTCTCCATAGGCGCCGACGACGCTGAGGTTGCGCGCTGGGCCTCCTGATGGTAGCGAACCTGTGTTGTAGCTGCTGAATACGGGTGTGCTGACATCGGAAACTCGATCAGTCTCGATGCGTGCGGTGCGGAAATAGATCGACTCGAAGGCGCAAGTGTAAGTCGCTCCGGGCGAGCCCCCGGTGGTGAAAAATTGTACTGTGGCGGGTGCCTGCGGCTGAAAAATTGTGCGTCGTGCGATCGTTACCTGGACTACTGGAGCCCCGGCGGCAAAGGTAAAGTTACCCAGCCCCTTGACGATGACTTGTGAGGGTGTCACTGTTACCGTCGGCGCATCAACGATAAACGATGCAAAATATGTTACCGTCTGGCCGCTGATTTGATAGAAGTCGCCGCTCAAACGTTTCATCGGCCGCGTGCGATCGACATCAACCCGAACTTCGAGTTGAAAACCTCCCACAGTACCGCGATAGCGCCCGCTGACCGGCCGTTTTGTGATCGGGATCGGGATAATCGGTATGTTAGGGAGGGCTGAGTCCACCGATACAGTGCCAGCTATTGTCCCCACAGGCTGTGTCGGGTCGCCAGTTCCCGCCTCTATTGTTTGTGAGGCGGCTGTGTCATCTACTGACATTTCTCCTAACGAGAATTCACCATCTATTACTTCCATAGCAGTAGGATCTTGCTGTGACATTTTGATTGCTCCATTGTTAATTTGATGAATTGATACGTGTCTGTATAACTCTTGCTTCATCGCTACCGGGATATCAAAAATCCCTGTACAACTAAGAAATAGTTTTCTCTGGTTTTTCCTAAGCTGGATAACAGCTTTTGATCTCATAATCTTCCAAATAAGCTTGGGCAACAATACGACGATCCGCGTATAGGATTATGAAGAGATTGCAACAAATAACTTGGGCAGCAGCCCCAATTTTTCCAGAGCAACCATCACAGCAGCCGTCCGGGTTTGTACACCAAGTTTGCAGTGAAGATGCTCCAAATGTTTTCGCACTGTGCCTTCACTGCAACCGAGAACTTTACCAATTTGGGCATTACTTTTATCTTTGGCAATCCAGAAGAGAACCTCTGCCTCGCGTTTGGTAAGTCCTAATAATTCCAGACCAGAAATAGAGAATCCTTGCAGTTCTTGTTCCTCTAACAGCAAGAGATATTGCTCGCCAATCGGATCGGGAATCAGCCGGATGCTCAACTGTCTTCCTGCTTGCTGAATGTGCAAGGGTAAACAGCTAGATGGAATATCGTCGTTGAATGTGAGTCTGGAAATCTGTTGCTTGAACCAATGTTGTAAGAGTTCTGGTAATGAGTGGGGGGCGCGGGATGAAAAATACTGGCTCAACAGTTGTTCGGCGCGTTGAGCGATGAATTGCACCTGTCCATCTACAGCCAAAACGATCGCCCCTAAGCGATCGAACATTTGCTGGAATTGTCTCAGTATTTGCTGAACTTGGCTGAATCCTAGCTGACTTTCTTCTTCCGGAATCTGGTGCAGACTCCTTGGGTTGAGGACACAACCATCTTTGGCGATCGCATTTTTAGACACCGCTGGTGCTAAAGTATGTGGATATGAGCTAGTGCGATCGCCCAAAACTTCGATCATATAATGTCTGTCGCGATGTCCGCAATTTTGAGCTTCAGCTTTTGCGGGGAATTTATCAAAACTTTGAGATGTCAAAATAACGTCGTGCTGGCGACTTGGTTTCTGTGAATTCACTGGAAAATCTCCATTTGCGTAAACAGTGAGAATGGCGAAACTAGATAGCCGTAACCTGTGGCGACCTCGCTCATTTCACTATCATTAATTTCTACCGTCGTAGAAATGCACTCTGAGATTTTTTTGACTGCGAACGATTTAAGTTTCTTTTTTAATTAGTAACAGTTACTAGCTGTGAGTTACCAGTCACTCGAACGTGCGACTTGCACTTTTTTTTGGGTTGTGTTAACACAATATTTCGGACCGTTTTAGACCTAATCGATTATCTGAAACCCAGGCTGGTTTTATTGTGTGCTATTTTTTATTTCCTTTGAGTTGAGTCTTAACGCCAGAAAAAACGTTAAAAATGTGAGGACTGGCTCGCGATCAGCTTACAGGGCTTTAAAAAACTGTCCGAAGTATTGTGATACCATTTTTTTAAAATGATGCAAAAGTATTTGTAGGGTGTGTCGCCCCCTCATCCCTAAATTTAACCGACTGTTTCAAGATAGCGACGCACCTAATACCATTTTTTTTAAGTTATGCAACACTTATGTAAAAACTCAAAGACAGAATTATCAATGTCTGGCGGTATTTTATCTCTATCACATCTTTAAAAAAATGGTATAACACATCGGGTACAACAAACAACCCTCCGTTTCACTCCGCCCAAAAAATGTTTTGTTGTACGATTTTGGAAAACTGGTATTAGTAGCATTCTCAATTTTGAGCGAGACTAACGATTGACCTCAAAGGAATAACAATCAAGACAAAAATTGACTTTTATATCGGGATACTCAAATCAATAGTGGTAATCTATGCTGTAAAGGATAATTGCCCCGTTCGTTTATTTGTTTGTAAAATCGCGATTGAGTGGGTTTAATAATTTGATAAAGTCAAGATAATTAACTTGAATTGATTCTAATTTAATCATTCTGCGACATGGCACAGACACCGACACTAAAACATAAATTTTGCTATTTCTTTAACTTTTATGTTCAGTAACAGTGAATGTTTCGCTTACAATACAGTATGTAGCATCTCACGAAAAAGAGCGATCGCACTATGGGAATGACCCTGACCGAAAAAATCTTAGCCAAAGCATCAGGCCGCACTAAAGTAGAGCCCGGAGAAAACATTTGGGTAGAAACAGACGTGTTGATGACCCACGATGTCTGCGGGCCCGGCACCATCGGCGTTTTCAAACGCGAATTCGGCGAAAATGCTAAAGTCTGGAATCCAGACAGCATCGTCTTAATTCCGGATCACTACATTTTCACCAACGACGAACGCGCTAACCGCAACGTCGATATTCTACGCGATTTTGCTGCAGAACAAGGGATAAAATACTTTTACGACATCACAGATCGATCGGACTTCAAAGCAAATCCCGACTACAAAGGAGTTTGCCACATCGCCCTAGCACAAGAAGGCCACACGCGGCCCGGCGAAGTGCTTTTCGGCACAGATTCCCACACCTGCAATGCCGGCGCTTTCGGACAATTTGCCACCGGTATCGGCAATACGGACGCTGCTTTTATTATGGGAACCGGCAAACTGTTAATCAAAGTGCCGGCAACTATGCGCTTTGTGCTCAACGGCGAACTGCCGGATTATTTGTTAGCAAAAGACCTGATTTTGCAAATTATTGGCGATATCAGCGTTGCCGGTGCTAACTACCGGACAATGGAATTTGCCGGCGATACAGTCGATCGTTTGACGATGGAAGAACGGATGACGCTATGCAATATGGTGATTGAAGCTGGCGGCAAAAACGGCACGGTGGCTGCGGACAAAACCACGTTTGATTACGTTAATCCTCGTACTAATGTGCCCTTTGAGGCATTTTACACCGATGCTGATGCTACATTTTATAGCGATCGCACCTACGATGTCAGCAAATTAGAACCTGTCGTGGCCAAACCGCACTCCCCCGACAACCGCGAATTGGCCCGCAATTGTCGCGATGTCAAGATCGATCGCGTTTACATCGGTTCCTGTACCGGCGGAAAAACCTCCGACTTTTTGAATGCAGCCCGCATTC
>JBDTEI010000462.1:0-4993 GCA_039922675.1 Microcoleus sp. | reverse complement strand
CTTTTAACATTTCTCTGGCGGCCTGGTTGAGATAGAGGGTGCGCTGCTGGGAGTCGGCCATCCCTACCCAGTCTGTTGTTGCTTCTAGGATGGCTTTGAGCCGCAGTAGCTGCTGTTCGGATTCGCGGCTTTCTGTGATATCACGCGCGAAGCCGAGAACGCCTATAATGTTGCCTTCTGCGTCTTTGAGGGGCAATTTCTGGGTGTCGAAGACGTGTATTTTGCCGTCGGCTAAGGTGGCGGAGTCGTTGGGGCCCGGCGCGGTTTTGTTGTCGGCCCGGAAGTTTTGGATTTGGTTCTGGGAGTCTGTTTGGGCGTGGGTGTTACCGAAGATGCGATCGGCCGATATACCGATTTCTGCGTCGTCTTTGCCAATAATTTCTGCTGGAGTTTTGCCGAAGGCGGCGGCGAAACCTGCATTGACTAGGGCGTAGCGGTGGTCTTGATTTTTGACGAAGATGCAGTCTGGGGTGGCGTCAATTACTGTCCGCAGCAAACGTTGAGAATTTTCTACTTTTGCCAGTGTTTGCCGCATTTGTTCTTCCATTTCCACCCGCTTGGTGAGCTCTCTAATGGTACAAACGAGGACTTTGCTGCCGCAGGCATCTACAAAAGGAGATTTCTGAACGGACAGAAATCGGGTATTTCCTGCTGGATCTGTGATGGTTTCTTGGGTTTCGATGTTGGTGTTTGCCAAGAAAACTAATTTATTTTTTTCTTCATATATATCTGCTTCCTTTTGGGGCAAAAAGTCGCGGTAAGCTTTACCAATTAGTTCCGATCTGCTGCGACCTATGTATTGACAAAAAGCATCATTTGATACTACCCAGCGGTGCTGTTCATCCTTGACGTAAATCGGGTCGGGGATAGTGTTGAGAATGTTGTTTAAAAATTGTTCGGAGGCTTTTAATTGCTCTTGGACTGCGGTGCGATCGCGAACTTCCTGTTGCAATTGTGCGTTAGTTTGCGAAATTTGCTCGGTTCTTTCCTTCACTCGCTGCTCTAGTTCTGCGGTTAGCTGCTGCAATGTCGCTTCTGTCTGTTTGCGCTGGGTAATGTCGCTGCCTTCGGTGAGGATTTGAAATACTTCTCCTGTTTCATTGAACAGGGGCTTAAAGGACAAGTCAATTATTGCGACCTGGTTGTTAGCTCCGGTGATTTCGTATTCTTCCCGCACAAACTTGCCGGCCGAGACTTGTTTAATGTTGGTTCTTAGGCGCTGCTGGTTGGTTGGGGATGAGGCCAACCAAGGTGTATGCCAAAATTTCATACCCAGCACTTCTGATGCTTGGAAATCGCCCAATTCTAGCGCTGTCTTATTTGCTTCGAGCACAGTACCGTCTGGCTCCAATAATGCGATTAGTTGAAAAGCTTGGTCGAAGATTGCCTGAAATCGCTGGGTAGTTTCGTTTAGCGCTTGTTCTGTTGCTTTTTTAGAGGTAAGAATTTGGGTGGAACCTACTAAGAATTGGTAGCGGTTGGATAAACTCAAAAATGCGATCGCCGGAATGACAGTCATCCAATCGGAGACTGTTTGCGCCACCGGGGAGTGCGGCAATCCCAGGTATTCGGCGGCGTGGCCGGTGTGCCCGAAAGCGCAACTCCAAAATATGCCTGCTGTGACTGTGGCGAAGATGTCGAAGCCGAATTGACGGTTTCGCCACAAACCCAAGCTGATCAACGAGGCGATCGCAAAATAACACAAACAAATGATGCAATTCGCAACCCCAGCTAGCAGTGAGGTGGAGAATTCGGGCAATGTCAGGGTGAATGTCGTGGCGATCATCGAGCTATAGAGAAGTTTCATGATAAAATTTATAGTTTGTAACTCAGTAGATTTTAGATTTTAGGTTTTAGATTTACTCCATATTCTTCCTTCTTCCTTCTTCCTTCTTCCTTCTTCCTTCTTCTTACCAGCGTTCGGAATGGGCGATCGCTTCTACATCGACTATCATTAGCAAGCGTCCTTCGGAATTGTACAGGCCTTTTAAGAATGGAGCTAAGTCGGGACTGACATCTATAGCCGAGACAGTGCGATCGGGATTTAGAGACAAAACTCCTTCGACGCGGGAGACAGCCAATCCCATCCGCATTCTCGACAATCTCACGTCTCGCGGATCGGGCGCTTCCACCACTAAGATGCGGCTGCTTGGGTGGTGGGTGTCAACCGGCTCGATCCCTGCAAACCGTCCGAAGTCTGCTGCTGCTAGGATTTCGCCCCGCAAGTTGGTTAATCCCAGCAAAAATGGCAGGGTGTTGGGAACCGGGGAAATCGGTTGTTCCTTGAGGGAAAGGACTTCCCGCACTGCTTCTAACTCTACGCCAAAGAGACTGCCTCCTTGACCGAAAAGGAGAAATTGCTTTGTTCCACTTGTCTGATTAAGAGCCGGGGGAGCAGTTGTTTTCATTGCTGATTTTTTGTTTCTAGTGTATCTTACAAATTAGGATTTTGCTTTGCCAGGAAAGCCGATCGCCCCAAGAGTTTTTCAGCATCAGTTTTTGTGCCGCAAATGGTTGACTTATACCCTTTGAGATTTAAGATTTTAGATTGGGGATGGCGAATGACTCATGACTATCGGGGTTTGGAGCTTTCCGATAGTTGCATTCTTGTTTAAAACTGGTGGTAAATAAATCGCCACTTTAGTAACTAAGCAAGTCACTATCATTATTAAACGTAAAAATTTTAGGGAATTCAGAAACCCAGTTTCTTAAAAAAAACGAGGTTTCTCGATATGCAGTTTTTTGTGGGAACTGCTGAACACTTTATACGGTGTTTAAGCGCAAAGCAGGCGCTGCACGATGTTGACGAGTTGCTGAGGTTCAAAGGGTTTGCTGACATAAGCGTCGGCGCCTAAATCGGTTCCCCAAGCTTTATCGATCTCGGTGTTTTTATGAGTACAAAATACTACTGGTAAGTTTGCTGTTGCGCGATCGCCCCGCAATTCTCTAATCACTTCAAATCCGTTCATTCGCGGCATCACTACGTCTAAAACGACGAGATCCGGGGGCACTTCTCGAATCAGGGCGATCGCTTCTTCGCCGTCGCCAGCCCGGATCACCTGCATTCCGGCATCTTGAAGAATGCGGCAGATGATTTCCAGTTCGCTGGGAACGTCGTCCACTACTAAAATTTTTGACATAATTCGACACTTTCTGACTGTTGTTGACGGCGGACAATCTAGATTAGACCTCTTGCAAAAATCCGAAAATACCCTTAAACCATCTGCGTCAATCGGTGTTGCATCTGCCCGATATCTGCGGTTGCTCTATGACTCGAAGATTTTTGCAAGAGGTCTATTTAGAAGCTTCTAGCGCGATGGCTTTCGCCCCGCTTCGCTACGGTTATTTGACTGCGCCACTTTGCAAACAAATAAATGTACTTCTAAATACAATATAGCCGGTCAGATGGCTGAAGGGAAGAAGGCAGTTCGGCAACAGATTGTGTAACAGATGGAATGAAGAGCGTTTTAGTTATCGTCGCGAGAGAAAGAAGAGGGAATAGGGAAGAAGAAAGAGGGAAGATAAAAAATAGCTATCCGTGTATCGGTGACTCCCGCATCCTGAACAAAGCTAATTGCTAATTGGGAATTCCCAATTAGCAATTAGCAGATTCAAGCTTCGATAATTACTCGCAAATTACCGCGCTTTTTAATAACCCGACAAGCGGTGGAGGAACCCGATCGCTCAAATTCTAAATCCAGCCAAGTTGAGCCGATCCTTAAGTTGTGCAGCGACAATTTATTAATCGATTCTGGTAGGACTGGATCAATGATTCGCAGTTGATTGTTAGGGGCATCGGGAACTAAATTTAACATCATTTGCAAGAGTTGAAAAATACTGCCAGTTGCCCAAGCTTGGGGTGAGCAAGCTACAGGATACTGCACGGGGCGATCGCTCTGGCTGTTGCGTTCGTAGCCACAAAAAAGTTCCGGGGGACGCTCGTAGGGTTGCAACAATGTCATGTCAAATAAGCCTTGAGCTACTTCTAGGGCTTGTTCGACACGGCCGAGCGATCGCAGTCCCATAGCTGTTAAAGCGTTGTCGTGCGGCCAGACTGAACCCGTGTGGTAGCCTATGGGATTGTAGGCGGGAGATAAGGAGGATAGGGTGCGAATTCCCCAACCGCTAAACATATCTGGAGCTTGCAATCTTTCTGCTACGCTGCGAGCTTTTTCTCGCGACAAAATGCCGAGGTGCAAACAGTGTCCCGGATTTGATGAAATGCTGTCTGCTGGTTTGCCTTCGCCGTCTAATGCTAGGGCGCAATAACCTAAGTCTTCGATCCAGAAATCGCGGTTGAATCGGGTTTTTAGGTCTTTGGCTTCTTCTTCCCAGCGCTCGACTAAATCGATGCGTTTCTTGATGCGGGCAATCCCTGCCAGCCTGGTTTTGGCAGCGTAAACATAGGCTTGGACTTCGCAAAGGGCGATCGCTCCTTCTGCGATGACGCCAGCTCTGTTGACGATGCAATCTCCCGAGTCTTTCCAGCCTTGATTTGCTAAGCCACGCTGGGATTTTTTGTAATAGCTAAGGTAGCCTGTGGCGGCACATTTGCGATCGATCCATTCCATCGCTGCCAAGGCATTTGGCCACAAAAGATCTAAAGTTTTGCTGTCGTAAGTCCAGGCATAATATTCAGCGTAAAGCATCAACCACAGCGGCGTTGCATCCACTGTTCCATAATAGGGAGTGTGGGGGATTTCCTGGCAGCGAGCCATTTCTCCCATGCGAATTTCGTGCAATATTTTGCCCGGTTCTTCGTCGCGCCAATCGTCGTTATTTTTGCCTTGATAGTGAGCTAAAGTTGTCAGGGTTTCTCGGGCTAAAGTTGGATCGAGAATTAAGATCTGAGAAGCAGCGATGATCGAGTCGCGGCCGAATAATGTTGAAAACCAGGGAACTCCGGCTGAAATTGCTTTGCCTTTACCAAAGGTTTGCCGCAGGGAATAAATGTCTTGTTCGGCACATTTGAGAAGTCGGTTAAAGGTGTTTT
>JBDTEI010000461.1:0-9746 GCA_039922675.1 Microcoleus sp. | reverse complement strand
CCATGTTTAAAGTACGGTTAAGCAAATTTCCCAAATCATTTGCTAGCTCAGCATTCAATATATTGATAAACCGAGTTTCGTTAAAATCGCCGTCCTCTCCGAACTCAATTTCTTTGAGGAAATAGTAACGCACTGCATCAGCGCCGTATTTATCGACCAATTTGACCGGGTTTAAAGTATTTCCCTCCGTTTTTCCCATTTTTTTGCCGTCTTTCGTCAAAAACCCGTGAGCGTAGACGCGGCCCGGCACCGACATACCGGCTGACATCAGCATTGCCGGCCAGTAAACTGCGTGGAAGCGGAGAATATCTTTGCCGATTAAGTGCAGGTCAAGCGGCCACCATTTAGATAAAGCATTCTCTAACATCGGATCGCTGTCCGGATCTAGCAAGGCTGTGACGTATCCCAGCAAAGCGTCAAACCAGACGTAAATGGTGTGACTCGAATCAACGGGTATTGGTAGGCCCCATTCGAGATTCACTCTAGAAATCGAAAAGTCTTGCAGGCCGGAGTTGACGAAGCTGAGAACTTCGTTGCGCCGACTTTCCGGGGCGATGAAGTCGGGACGTTCTGCGTACAAGGCGAGGAGTTGGTCTTGATATCGCGACAGGCGAAAAAAGTAGTTTTCTTCGTCGCGCCACTCAACTTCCTTGCTGGTGTGGATGGAACACCGATTTCCCGGTAACAAATCCCGTTCATCTTTAAATTCTTCGCAGGAGACGCAGTACCAGCCTTGTTGCTGGTTCAAGTAGATGTCGCCGGAGTTCCAGACGCGCTGGAAAAATTCTTTGACAATGTACTCGTGTCGGCGCGAGGTTGTGCGGATGAAGCGATCGTACTGGATGTCGAGTTGCTCCCACAGCGCCTCAAACGCTGGAACTACTAAATCGCAGTGAGCTTGGGGCGATCGTCCCAAACTCTCGGCCGTGCGCTGAATTTTCTGCCCGTGTTCGTCAGTCCCGGTAATCATCAAGACAGATTTGCCCCGCAGCCGCTCAAATCTTGCTAGGGCATCTGCTGCCATAGTCGTGTAAGCGCTGCCAACGTGAGGTAAATCGTTTACATAGTACAGAGGCGTTGTGATTGCAAAGGTATTCTTAGTTTTATCGCTCGATTTCATTGAATGGTAAAAGAAAATTCCCTAATTTTAATTTCGATCTTAACTCAGCGGTTAAATCTTTTATGGACTGGCAATCAAGCCAAATTTGCTGCAAGTTGCTGGCAATTGTCTAACTCGGCCTATTCCCAAAAGAAATATAGCTTTCCTCTCAAGACTAATCTTTTTTAGATTTTTTTGACGAACTCTCTAAAATGTCTTAATATTTTGATCATTTTCTGCCTTTGGCCGCTGCGGGAGAGTCGATCCCGCCTCCTCAATTCATTCTCTTGCAGCCGCGATCCCCCAAACCTGCGATCGCCCACAGGATTTGCAGCAAAACTCCTCGGTTGGGCTGCTGAACCTGCCGATCAACTGGCGCTCCGCGATGGCTCGCCTTCGCCATCTCAAACCCGGAGCGGCCGCAACTCCTACCAATTTCCGACCCGCTATTGGACGCAGCAACCGGGTTTTTTAGGAAAATCTCTCGTGAAGCGCGATGCTTGAGTTTCTTGCCAGCAAGAGCGTGAAAGCAGAGGTTTTTTGTCAATAAACCCTGGTTTCTTGATGTTGCGAGTGCATCCGAGAAAGACAAGAAAACCGCAAGCCAGTTAGGCTTGGGGCGCTCTAATTATGGTGAATATAACAATATATGATTATTCAGGAAAATTAAATCGATTTCCGCCAATAGCTTCTGACAAATAATCCGCCGCAGATTCCACCACCGCGATCGCATTTTCATAAACCATCCGCGTCGGCCCCAAAACCCCAACACTACCCACCGGCACTGATCCCCGGCGGTAAGTCGAAGAAATCAGAGTACAGCCCCGAATTGGTTCTAAGGAATTTTCCGAGCCAATACGCACCGTTACCCGTTTCCCGGGCGATTCCAAATCAGACGATTCAAAAATCAAAGGCCAAAGCAATTCCTGTTCTTGTTCGAGCAATTGCACCAGGGTTTGAACTTGCTGCAACTGCGAAAACTCCGGCAATCGCAGCGCTTCTGCCAAACCGCCGATCAGAATCCGCGTGTAGGTTGGATTGCTTTGACGGCTGCTCAAAGCAGCCAGCATGGTTTCCATCCACTCAGCGTACAGTTCAAAGTCCCGGTCTAACTCGCTCCAGTCTACAGTTGAGAGTTCCGAGAGCGATCGTCCGCGTAACTTGCTGTTCAAAAAATTCGACAAAATCTGCAATTCGCGATCGACAATTTCGGCATCAGGCCAGTTACCTTCTGCGTGCTTCGGCAACTGTACTAACACCGAATGAGTTTCGTAGGCATCCGTCACTACGATCAGCATGACTTTTCCCGCCTCTAGCTGCACCAGTTGTAAGTGGCGCAAACAAGCCATATTGGTTTGCGGTATCGTGATCATGGCAATGTAACCGCTGATCGTTGCCAGAATTTGAGCCGCACCGCGAAGCGCCGTATCCATGCGACCGTCCGACCAATTGAGCTGGTCTAGTACCTGTTCCACTTTGCGTGCCAGCGTATCAGATGGCTGAATCAACTGGTCTACGTAAATTCTGTAGCCGGAGTCTGAGGGGACTCGTCCTGCCGAAGTGTGGGGCTGATAGAGCAGTCCAGCTTTTTCAAGAGTCCCCATCGCATTGCGAATGGTAGCTGGGCTGACGCTGAGGTTGTATTCGTCAACCAAAGCTTTTGAGCCAACGGGTTCCGCTGTAGCTATGTAGTGGCGAACCGTTGCCCAAAGGATGTGTTGTTGCCGATCGGTGAGGTTAACGCGCACAAATAATATTTAAGCAGAGTAAGAATTTAGATTTGAAAGCCATTGAAAACCTTTGTCCGAAAAGGGCGATCGGGCAGAGTTCTCTATTTAAGATAACAGATTTTAGGTTAAGGAAGAAGTCAGTTGTTACTGGTTATTGATTATCGGTGATTTGTTATTGGTGATTGGTGATTGGTGATTGGTGATTGGTTATTTGTTATTTGTAAGTTCTAATGCCCAATGCCCCATGCTCCATGCCCCATGCCCCATGCCCTTTAAGTGTGTTCTTTCAAAATATTTTGCAGGTAACTAGCCACTGCATCCGGCTGTTCCACCATTGCCAAATGGCCGCAATCGGGAAGCTGAAGCACATTTTCGCCACAACCTTGGAACATCCAGTGAAAGCTAGCCAAATGCAGCACGTATTTTGGTTCCATAATTTTGTCTTGAGTACCGGCAATAAAATACACAGGCTGCTTGAGTCGGGATACTATTTGTGGCAACAGGTGAATCTCGGCTTCTGTGGTGGAGTCTAACAAAGCCCCCAAAGCTGCATCTGGATGGGCTGCTACGAAATCTCTCAAGCGCTGCCGTCCCCACGATCGCCCGATCGATCTTGCCACGGAATCGCGAGCAAACACGTAATCTGCTAACGGCAAGTGAGGCAGCCAGCGGGGGCGCATTTTTACTAGCTGCTTGCCCACTGCTCGAAACCGCTCGAATTCTTCCTTTAGATAGATGCCACCGCCTGCATTAATACAGACAACACCTTTAATACGATCGGACAATTGGCTGGCTCCCCAAAGAGCGATCGTACCGCCGAGAGAGTGTCCCACCAGCCAAGCACTAGAAATATCCAGTTTTTCGAGTAAAATTTCCAAATCGCGAGCGTAAGCTGCGGGAGTGTAGCAGGAATCGAGCGGTTCCGAAAGCCCGGGATTGCCGCCGCCCTCGGCTTGAGAATCGCCAAACCCGCGCAAATCGTAGGTCAGGCACTGATAGTCTGGTGCCAAGCGATGGGTCAAAGGTTGCCAGTAGTGGCGGCTTAACAGCCAGCCGTGGATAAATACCAGAACCGGAGAAGAAGAAGTTGCAGTCGGAGCCGTCAAATCGTAAGCGTGCCGAACCCCTAGGATGTCGATGGTTGCCATAATTTTATCCTATCGCGAAATCAACACAGAGGGATCGGCAGTTACAGGAGGGCGATCGAGGCTTAGGATCGAAAATTTAATAAATTAAGCACCTTCTACAGTCTTCTCTCCTGTAAGTTGCGATATCAAAGGAGGCAGAGCCTCCGGATCTGCATTACCAGGCTCTGCCTGGTAACGAGCAATCGCTTAAGTTATTAAATTTTTATTCCTTAGTTGAACTTTCTCAGAAATAAGCCTTGAGTCTCGATCGCCAACCAAGTTTCGCCAGCATCAGCGCGATCGCTAAAATCGCTCGCCCAGCAATCTTTGTCGAACCCCCTCAGCGATTTTTTGCCCGAGATACTCGGGAATTAAACTTTCATTAGGCCCCAACAAGTAGAGAATCAGGCGAGTTCGCCCCCGCCAAACCAGTAAATTTGCATTTACCACCAACAAATCCTCTTGCCAGATGGCATACATAACTTTGTAAAAAAGTCCAGGCTGGTTATCTGCTTCAATCAGCAGAGCTGGCAAGTGGAAAACTGGATCGACGTAAAATTCAGTTGCCACATCCTCCAAACCCGCGTCTAAATTAAATTCCACAGCCAACATCTCTTCAACCTCAAAATGCCCCGCCAAGGCCTCTCGAACCGCCCTACAGACGTTTTCTGCTGTTTTATCTGCCAGTACCTTGCCGCCGCGAGATACTACCAATTTGATAAATACCAGCATCGGCGGGTAAATTTGACCGTAGAGACTCAGACTGTGAATCGTCAGCCCGTAGGCCGCCAGCACACCAAAAATATCGCTCAGTAGAAAAGACTGGTTCCGGTAAGCAAAATGCAGGGCACTTTTGTTACCTTCGGCTCTAATTTCGATGACTGCTTGCCGAGTTTTGTAAAGTTGGTAAGCTAATTTGAGGTTTTGCAGTTGGATTTCGCTGCTGACAAATTGCTCATAAAACTGTGGAAACGCTCGGTTAAAGCGCTTAAGTAGTTCTAGTGTAGATGGTTTTAAACCCGAAGCCATAATTGAGGGGAAGGTGCGGGAGATATATTAGGTATTTACTGCTTCGTAAAACTTACTCAAACTTAGCCAAAGCTAACTGATGTTCACTTCCTACGCTGTTGGGTAGTCGGCTATCCCAAGATAAGTAGGCTATCCCCCTCAAGCCGAAGGTTCCCAGTTTAAAATATTAATACTGGCATTGAGATCGCGATCGATCGACCTACCGCAGGATGGACACTCATAAATCCTGACATTAAGTGACATATCTTGTTTATGACCGCCGTTTGAACAAGTTTTAGAACTCGGGAACCATTGGTCAACTAGCACTAAACTCGCCCCATACATTTGGCACTTATATGTCAGTTGACGCTTAAATTCATAAAAACCCAGGTCTGCTATTGCTCCCGCCAGCTTATCATTAGCCATCATCCCTTTCACCTTCAAGTCTTCAATCTTAATCAGCTTGAAGCTTTGAACTAGATAAGTTGTTAACTTGTTTAATAAAACTTTACAAGCCGAAGATATTGGTGCGTAAAGGTGGCTAAAATGGGTATAGGTTTTACGTCGATTATTAGACCGCTTCACCTGTCTTGAGACCTGACACTGCGATGTCGCAAGCTTGGTTTTCGCTTGTTTTAATGGTTTTGGCGCATCAAAGACTGGATTGTTTGACCCTTCGGCTTCGCTCCCTTCGACTGAGTTCAGGGTGGCGAAGGATTTTATTCCCAGATCGACACCTACGAATTTTTGGGGTTGCTCCACTGTAAATGCACGTGCATCAACACAGAACGAAACAAACGAACGACTACCTTCTTTTTTGATGGTAAAAGTCTGGGAAACCCAACTACAGTTCAAAGGTTCGTAAAGGCGAAACGTCCCCAGTGTTGGAATCTTAATTGTTTTTCCCGCGCGAAGCACAACCTTGATCTGGGAGGAATCTACAGTAAATGATTGACCAGATCGACGACTAGCGAAAGTAGAATGAGATGCTTTCCGACAACGATACGTGCTGAACGCATCTTTTAGATCCATCAAAGCGTTTTTATGCACCCTACTAGACAATTTATTCATCCAAGCAAAGAGGGGTTGTTTCTTGACGCGATCGGTCAAAACTTTCTTGATTTCATTAATCGCTTTCGAGTCCGAAAACTTACCCTCGCCGTACATCTGAGTCCGAAGGCTCAGTCCCATATTTAACGCAACCCGTCTAAATCCAGCGTGTTTAGCCATCAAGGTCGCTTCCCTTTTATTTAATTTGAGCGCTCGCTTGAGGGCAAACATAGTAGGATATTCCAATTAATTAAGATGCAAGGGTGAGACTTTTCACATAAACTTGTTACAATGGATAGGTTTAGGTGAGTTTAGCAAAGTATTTGGCGCGAGCGAGTGTTGCTCCCATGCCTTAGGGCAATGGGATTTGAGATTTGACGATTCGACTCAAATTGTGCCTGTCTCCCAACTGAAATCAGAAGTCTAATCTGTCTTGAAACCTATCACGAGAATGTCACGGTTGTGCTATTCCAGTGGTATTTCCCACCCAGCGTATAAGTTCCGGCGCTATCGGCGGTACTCAAAAGAAGCAATTCTCCAATGCTTCTCTCCTGGTAGGGCAACAAATTTTACCTTAAGAGCGGGTTGTCCGGACACAGGCTAGCAGAACAGTTCTACCAAACTTGACGAGAATCAAAAAAGCGTAGACTCAATGTTGGACGACAAATCCCTGTTTTCGGCGTAAGATGAGTGTACCGTAAACTGTTCCTCAAGAGGCTACTCGCAATTCATCCCACGCCGATCGGAGTGGGTTTATCTGTCGGGTTCTCTTTCACGTCGTCCAACTTCTACTACCTTAACCGCGCCTGCATGGGTTTTTGGAAAAACTTATTTAGTAGTTCTGAGTCTGCCTCTGTACCCCAAACAGCGGAATTTGAGGAAGATGTGGCTGTTGGGTTAGGCGATCCGCTTTCCCCAACGTTTCGCAAACCCGCCAGCGGCAACGCTCGCATCTTTTTCAGTTGCGATCGGGACATTGACCTCTACGAACTCGAAGAACTTTGTAATGCAGTGGGTTGGTCCCGCCGTCCCCTGCGTAAAGTCAAAAAAGCTATTCAGCACAGCTTCCTAGTCGTCTCTATGTGGGAGATGCGGGGCAGCCAGCGACGGCTGGTCGGTTTCGCCAGAGCGACTTCAGACCATGCTTTTAATGCCACGCTTTGGGATGTGGTAGTTCATCCTGACTACCAGGGTAAAGGCATGGGCAAGGCGCTGATGAAATACATCATTAAAAAACTTCGCAGTGAAGATATCAGCAACATTACCTTATTTGCTGACCCTCAGGTGGTGGATTTTTACCGAAATTTGGGCTTTATGTCCGATCCGGAGGGGATTAAAGGTATGTTTTGGTATCCAGATTAGCGATCGAGGTGCAGGTCAGCGTTGATTTGTTAAGGAAATGCCATCTTAACGCTGCCAACACCGACTGCACCGTGGGCTGCGGTCTTTTACGCTCTTGATGTTTCGCCGCAGGGCAGTTATGAAGCTGTGCAAATATTGTCAAGCGGCACAAGGTGAAGACAACTTCGGCGTAGCACCGAAATCTAAAATAAAAAAAAGCTTGACAAGCGGGGGGTTTTGTGAGTTAATAAGTAAGAGATAGCCCACTATCACACCGGGATGTAGCGCAGCTTGGTAGCGCGCCTGCTTTGGGAGCAGGATGTCGCAGGTTCAAATCCTGTCATCCCGATCGCACAATTTTATTAAATAATAGATTCAAGCAGAAACTGCCTCTGATGTTTACATTTGTTCAAAATGAAAACCGATTGAGTTAGTTTTTGTCGATCGTGTCAAGGCGCCAGTCTTTGCGTTAATGTGTTTCAGGATCGCTCCTGGTGGAAAAAACATGAAATCATTAGTTCGTTTCGGCGCAATATTGGGAATTGTGGGCTGCACTCTGCTCGGCCCCTCGCCAATTGGTAAGATGTCTGCATTAGCACTGCCAGTGCCACAAGTTTTAGAAAAGTTACGCCCGGTGCCTGTATTTACGATTACAGACGGTCAGGGTGCGTTCTTCATTGCTTCTGTTCCCAAGCAAGGTCAGGGTCAAACTGGTAATACTTCGGTAGCCAGAATTTTTATCAGCCAGAAAGATGCTCAAGCTTTTGTCGATCAACTGAAAACTGGAAATCCTCAGTTGGCGGCGTCGGCGCGCGTGACACTGGTGTCGCTGGGGGAAATTTATCGGATCGCTCAAGAAAATAAAGACAAGCCGGATCACTTGGTGTTTGCTTTTATTCCGGCCGCGCAGCAGGTGCAATCGGCTAAAACTGTACTTCAGCAGACTGGGAAACAAGTTACCGAGTTAAACGGTGTACCTCTGTTTTTGGCGAGAGGTGGCCCGGACAATGGTTATTTGACGATTCAGCAAGGCGATAAAGAGGAGCTTCCCCTGTTTTTTAACAAGGAGGACTTGCAGGAAATGGTCGATCGCTTTAAGCAGCAGCAGCCGAACGTGACTGCCCCAATTAAGATTGAGGTGGTGAACTTGGAGAGGATTTTGGAAGCTTTGGGCACTGAAAATGATCCGTCTTTGAGCCAACTGATTTTGATGCCGCCGCGGGAGTCGCTGGAATATGTGCGATCGCGCCAACCGGCTGGTGCTGGCCAAAATCCACAGGCGGCTCCAGCTCCAGCTCCAGCTCGACCGGCTGCATCTCCTGCGTCTCCGGCTCCAGCTCGACCGAATCGCTAATAGTTAGTCATTGGTCATCAGTCATTAGTCATTAGTTACAGACAGGATTTACGCAAAAAGTGGTTTAATGCGCTACTTATAGCGGTAAGGTGCAGTGTGCATGGATCCCTACATAATTAGGTTCTGCATTCAGGACTGAGTTAGTAGGTTGTTGGTTTTCTCGACTCAACCTACTAATTCCCAATTCCCAATTCCCAATTCCCAATTCCCAATTCCCAATTCCCAATTCCCAATTCCCAATTCCCAATTCCCAATTCCCAGTTACTAAAAAGTTTTATGTTTGTTTCTGGTTTAGAGCTGTGGCAGTGGGTGAATCAAGCTAAGGTAAAGGCGATCGCCTCTGACATTCCCCAAGCAGAACTCGACTGGTTGCTGCAAGAGCTAGCAGGTTTGGATAAGTTAGCTCTGCGTTTGGAGTCGTTTAAAGATTTGCCAAAAATTGAATTAAAGTTGTCTGTATCAGAACTCGATCGATTGTGGCAGCGGCGCTTGCTGGAACGGGTGCCTGTGCAGTATTTAACGGGAGTTGCACATTGGCGGGATTTTTCGCTCAAAGTAACGCCGGCCGTACTAATTCCTCGTCCTGAAACAGAATTGCTGATCGATTTGGCTGTGGATGCTGTGAAAAGCTATTCAGTTAATCGAAAATCGGATTGGGTGGATTTGGGAACGGGCAGCGGGGCGATCGCGATCAGCTTGGCTTCTGAGTTGACAAATACTACAGTTCATGCAGTAGATTGCAGTTCGGAAGCTTTGGCAGTGGCTCGACAGAATGCTGAAAATTTGGGCTTTGGATCGCGAGTTAATTTTTATCAAGGTTTGTGGTGGGAACCGCTAGGATTTCTCTAAGGTAAAGTGAGCGGCATGGTATCTAACCCGCCTTACATTCCCAGCAGCACGGTGCTGACTTTGCAGCCGGAAGTTTTGAAGCACGAACCTCACCTAGCCTTAGACGGCGGTTTTGATGGCTTAGATTGCATCCGGCATTTGGTAGAAACGGCTCCCGATTATTTAGAATCTGGGGGAGTTTGGTTGGT